>JBGPHB010000285.1:0-6198 GCA_041484155.1 Bryobacteraceae bacterium | reverse complement strand
ATTCACCATGCAGGGGGCTTACACCTGGAGCAAGGACCTCACCAATCTCAGTGGAGATGGGCAGACCAACCTCAACGACGCCAGCCGCACCGGCACACAATACGGACCGGCGTACTTCTCGCATCCACACCGTTTTGTCATCAGCTATTCCTACGACCTGCCTTTTGGTAATCCCAAGGGAGCCCTGAACAAGTTGGCGAAGGGATGGAACGTCTCCGGGAACATGATCGCGCAAGTCGGCACGCCGATGACCTTGACCGACACTGCGGCAGGTACTGCTTTCTATGGCGCGGCAAATCCGGGCGGCGCCGAGACTGGCAGCGCCTCGGTGCAACTGTGTCCGGGAGTGACCTACGGCGCCATTCCCACCTCGGGCGATACCAAGGCCCGGCTCGGGGGCAACAGCGGTGGCAACGGATACTTCAACAAGAGCGCGCTCTGCAATCCGCTTGCGATCGGACCGGATGGAGCGACCACCTTCGGCAATTCCGGTCCGGGCATTATTTTCGGTCCGGGCCAGGTCAATTTCGACGTCTCCGTCATCAAGGACACGAACCTTACGGAACGCCAGAAACTGCAATTCAGGGCTGAGTTCTTCAATATCGCCAACCACGCGGTGTTTGGAAATCCGACGCTGGCTCGGAACAACGCAAACTTGTTCGGAGTGATCAACCAAACGGTGGGGAATCCGCGCCTGATTCAATTCGCTCTGAAGTACAGCTTCTAGGCATATCACGGGGCAAAAAGGGGACAGGCACGAATTTCGCAAAGAAGGCGAAATTCGTGCCAGTCCCCTTTTTGCGTATTCTGCCTTACACGGAGTAAAATTCGGGAACATGCTCCTCAGGCTAACCTTGGTTGTGCTCATTTGCGGGTTTTGCAGCGCGCAGCCAGAGATGAAGCTTCAGGACACGCCGGCGACGTTCAATACCAGAGTGAATCTCGTGCTGGTCCCGGCGGTCGTACGGGATCGTCAGGGGCGGGCGATCGGAACGCTCCAGCAGTCCGACTTTCGCCTGTTCGACAACGGCAAGCCGCAGGTCATCACCAAGTTCTCGCTCGAAAAAACGGGAGTTCCGGCGGTCGCCCCCGAACCGCTGGGCGGTGGGAGTCCGGGTTCGGATCCAGTCAAGCCCTCGGCGCAGCCTTTGATCCCCCAACGCTTCGTCGCGTATCTCTTTGATGACGTCCACTTGAGCATCGGGGATTTGGCGCAGGCGCGGGACGCCGCCGATCGCCAGTTTCGCGAATCCCCCGATCCCGGTAGCCGGTTCGCGATTTATACGACATCCGGCCGGACCACGCTCGACTTCACCGGCGACCCTGAGAAGCTCCATGAGACGCTGCTCAAAATCCAGTCGCGTCCCAGCGGCATGCTGGGAGAGGACTGCCCGAACATCGATTACTACATAGCGGACCTGCTCCAGAACAAGAACGATCCGTCCTTAATTAACGCCATCATCGACGATACCCTGCTGTGTCCGGAATTTGCCTCAGTCGTGGCCCCGACCGCAGCCGCCCAAGCGGCTTTGAGGAGGCAAGCCGAGAACCTGGCGCGATCGATTGCCGCCCGCACGCTGAACCTCGGTGACGCGGATACGCGCCTCGCGTTGCGCGTCTTGAGCGAGGTAGTTCGCCGTATCGCCGCCATGCCGGGCGCTCGCAGCGTGGTGTTGGTCTCTCCGGGATTCTTGCTGACCGATCAGCGCCGTGAAGAATCCGACATCATGGACCGCGCGATTCGTTCCAACGTGACCGTCAATACTCTGGATGCACGGGGTTTATATGCCATCGTGCCCGGAGGCGATGCGAGCCGGCCGCAGGTAAATTCGAACTCCAACGCGGCCTTGCGGGACTACCAGCGCCAAAGCGCTTCGGCTTCATCCGACATCCTGGCGGAACTGGCCGACGCGACCGGCGGCACGGATTTTCACAACAACAACGATCTGCGAGAAGGATTCCGGCGAACGTCGGGTCAACCGGAGTATTACTACATTTTGGGATTCTCCCCGCAGAGCCTGAAGCTGGACGGGCGCTTCCATACCCTGAAAGTCGCGCTGGTGAACTCCCCTGGCACGGATTTACAGGCGCGCCGCGGCTTCTATGCCCCCTTACGCGGGACGGATCCGCAGGAGGTAGCCAAGCAGGATATCGAAGATGCGCTGTTTTCGCGAGATGAAGTGCGCGATATTCCCGTCGATCTGACCATGCAGTTCTTCAAATCGGGCGAGGACAGCGCCACGCTCTCCGTTCTGGCCCGGGTGGATGTAAGACATCTTCGTTTTCGAAAGGCGGACGGGCGGAGTCAGAACACGCTGACGATTCTCTCCGGAGTATTCGACCAGAACGGAAACTATGTTACCGGGATCGAGAAAGTTGTCGACATGAGCTTGCGCGACCAGACTCTCGAATCGATGATCAACTCGGGGATGACCGTCAAGACCAGTTTTGACGTGATGTCGGGAACGTATGTTGTGCGGCTCGTGGTGAGGGACAACGAAGGCCAGATGATGGGGACGCGAAACGGCGCCCTCGAGATTCCATGAAGGAGACTGGATCATGAAGTTTCACCGCGTAGTGCTCTTGATGGCGACAATTTGCCTGATCGGCAACTCACTATCGGCTCAACAGCAGCCGGTCAAGTCCGGCGTCGTGATTCAGACCGGCGCCAAAGTGGTGTTGGTCGACGCGGTGGTCACGGACAAGAAGGGCTACATACGCGACCTGAAGGCGAAGGATTTTCACGTTCTGGAAGACAACAAGGAGCAGACCGTCAATAGTTTCTCCTACGAAGCGGATCCGGCTTCTGGGAAGTCGCAACGGCACTACATCATCCTGTTCTTCGACAATTCCCACATGGCGTTCGACGATCAGCCCCGCGCCCGCCGGGCGGCGGAGAAGTTCATCGACTCCACGGCCGGTCCCAACCGCATGATGGGGGTGGTCAACTTCAACGGGACCATGCAACTGGCCATGAACTTTACCGACAATGCCGACCGCTTGAAGAAGGTGGTCAGCGGCGCGAAACCGGACTTGATCGGCCTTAACGAAACGGAAGCCGAAGCGGCGCCGGAATTGCAAAACGCGGCCTCCAGCTTCGGCGCCCGCACAGCATTTCTGGCTTTGCGGAGCCTGGCGGAGGGCCTTCGAACCGTGCCCGGACGCAAGACTTTGATCTATTTGAGCGCAGACTTTAAGCTGCCGCCCGATCGCACCGAATTGAACGCCGCCGTCGATTCCTGTCACCGCGCGAACGTGGCCATTTATTCCCTGGACATTCGCGGCCTGGTTGCGATCGCCGGTTTGACCCCTTCGGCGCGTCCTGAGAACGCACTTGCATCAGGCCGGCGAGCGCTGCTGCGGCTGGCGGCTTTCGCATCCCGAGCGGCTTCGAGCGGACCCGGCGCCGCCTTCGCGTTCCAAGGACCCGGGGCGCCCTCTGGAAACGTAAACACCGGGGACTGGTCCAGTCCGCAGAATCAAGCCCACCTGGAAATGAAGAAGGTTCCGGACTCTTTGTTGAGCCAGGATGCTCTGCTGGTGCTCTCCGATGAAACCGGCGGATTCGCCATCCACAACACCAATGACTTAGCGGGCGGGCTGGAAAAGATCGGTCAGGAACAGAGCGAATACTACCTGCTTGGTTACACGCCGCCGGAATCCAGTGAGGGAAGCTGCCACAAGTTGCGAGTCAAAGTCGACCGTGGCGGTTCGACGGTTCGGGCACGCGCCGAATACTGCGTCGAGAAATCGCATGACTTGCTGGCCGGCAGCCCGATTGAGAAGGAGCTGGAGGATCGCGTGGCCGCCGCCTCGCCGTCCGGCAATGGAGCCGCTTTCATGGAGGCTCCGTTCTTTTACTCATCCCCCAAGGTGGCGCGCGTTAGTTTGGCCGTCGAGATGCCGTCGGACAAGCTGAAAGCCGAGAAACAAAAGGGCAAGTTGCACGCCGAGATCAACGTCCTCGGGATCGCCTATCGGCCTGACGGCAGCGTGGCTGCTCGTTTCAGCGATGTCGTCAAGCTCGACTTCGATGACGAGAAGCGACTGGCGGCTCTTACGGCGAAGCCTTTGTATTATGAAAACCAGTTTGACGTCGCACCGGGAGTCTACACTCTCAAAGTCGCATTCAGCACGGGCGGGGAAGGAGTTGGAAAGGTGGAAATGCCGGTATCCGTCGATCCCTACGACCCCAAGCAGTTTTCCATGAGCGGCTTGGCGATCAGCAAGCAGTACGGCCCGGTGACGGATCCGCGTGTGAACCTCAGCGGCGCCGTGCTCGCCGGCCGGACGCCTTTGATCGCCGAGGGCCTGCGGTTTTTCCCGTCGGCTTCAAACCGGTTCAAGAACACGGATCCGGCGGTGCTGTACGCCGAGATCTACGAGCCACTGCGTGTGACTCCCGACCCGAAAACCCCGCTGGGGGTCGGCGGCGGAATCAGAATCTTGGATCGCAAGACGGGCGATGCAAAATTGGATACGGGAGTGGTGAGAATCAATCTTCCGGAAACGCCGGGTAGTCCGATGATCCCGGTCGCCCTGAAAGTGCCGCTCGCGTCAATTCCACCCGGTTCCTACCGGCTTGAATTCGAGGCTGGGGACACGGCTGGCAAAGTGGTCAAGCGTTTGGTCGATTTTGAAATCGAATAGCGCGGAAAGATGCGGACCAATCTTCTAACAATCGGCGCGATGCTGGCCGGGACGCTGGCTGGTCAGGCCAGCAAGGCCGGGCAGTGCGATCGCGCCTGCCTGGAGGGCTTCGTCACTCAGTATCTCGACGCTCTGGTAGCGCACAATCCGTTCGGCTTGCCCCTGGCGCCAAAAGTCAAGTTCAGCGAAAACGATCAGCTCCTGGAGCTTGGCGATGGCTTGTGGAACACCGCCACCGGACCCGGAACCTACAAGCTGTACGTGGCCGATCCCCAGGCAGGCCAGGTCGGCTTCCTCGGTACGATGCGGGAAAATGGCAACCCCGTGGCCCTCGGTCTCCGCCTGAAAATTGAAAATCGGCGGATCAGTGAAATCGAGACGTTGGTGGTCCGGGACGAGGCCAGCGCGAAAACCATTGAGGCGCTGGGCAAACCGGATCCGGTATTTCTGGAGGCCGATCGGGGGGCCCGCAAGGATCTGATCGCCGCCACCAACAAGTATTTCGAGGGGATCGAACGGGGCAGCGGCGACATCGTTCCATTCGACCCGGACTGCAACCGGGTGCAGAACGGTACCCAGACGACCAACAACCCGAACATCAACATGAACCCCGAGGCGTCGTGGAATCCCCTGGCCCTGGGATGCAAGGACCAGATCAACACGAAGGTCTTTACCTTTATCCGTCAGGTCCACCCCCGCCGCTTCCTGGCAGTGGACGAGGAACGCGGCTTGGTGTTCGGCTTCTTCATGTTTCATATCCCTGGTGACTTAAAATCGGTCGACGCGCCGGGCCACGGCGTTTTCCCACTGCCGGCTGCCGACCTGGCGCCATTCAACATCGACGTCGCGGAACTTTACAAGATCAGGAACGGCAAGATCCGCAAAGTGGAAGCGCTGCAGACGAATCTGCCTTACGGGACGCCTAGTCCGTTCTTCGGCGGCGCCGTCTTGAAAGGCGGCAGTTCCGGCACATCCGCCGGGACCTGCGATCGGGCTTGCCTGGAGGGATTCGTCAATCAGTACCTCAACGCCATGGTGGCGCACGACGCCAAGCGTCTGCCTGTGACGCAGGACGTCAGGTTCACCGAAAACGACGTGCCCCTGAAGCTGGGCGAGGCCCTGTGGCGAACCGCCTCGGAGCTGGGGACTTACAAGCTGTACTTCGCCGACCCTCCCGCCGGCCAGGTCGGCTTCTTCGGAACCATTAAGGAAAATGGCAAAGGCGCGGCGCTGGCGCTGCGGCTCAAGATTGAGAACGGCCGGATCAGCGAAGCCGAGCAGGTGGTCGTTCGCAGTCAGAACACCTTTAACAACATGGAAAAGCAGGGCGCACCGGACCCGGTCCTGATCGAGGCCGTGCCCGGCGAGGAGCGAATGCCGCGCCTGCAACTCATCGCCACCGCCAACACGTACTTTGAAGCGATAGAACAAGGCAACGGCAAGGTCGCGCCCTTCGATGCCGACTGCAACCGGTTTGAGAACGGCATCAAGACCACTCCGGCGGCAGGATGCTCAGCGCAGCTCGACACGCATCGGTTCGATTACATT
>JBGPHB010000284.1:0-6218 GCA_041484155.1 Bryobacteraceae bacterium | reverse complement strand
TCAGCCTGGGTATTCCCCCGGCCTAGCCCTTGAAGGACTCCGAAGCCGCCGCCATCCACGGGGAACGTCGCCAAGTCAAGCCTGGAACTCGCGTCAAACCACGACGGTTGCCGAATGGCGCGTGCGGCGGATGCCCAGACGGTCTGGCGCTTAGTAGGAGTCCACACCAGTTGGCCGCTGGGTTCGAATTCGAACCCCGTGTAGGCGTTGTGTTCAAACTTGGATCCAATCGTCAGCGTAACCGTATTCGTGAGCTTCACCTCATCTTGAATGAAGGTGTTGTAAAGACTGTCCCTGCGATGACCGGTTCCAAAAGAGAGTTCATATCCTCCGCGGTAGTCGTGATCCGTCATGCGGTAGCCCGCGCCGGCGACGATATCATGCCGCGCGCCAACCTGGAAGTGGTATTGAAAGTCGGCGTCGCCAGTATTCAGGATGTCGGTTGCCTGATCGATCCGCCGGAATCGGTCGTAATAGACTTGCAGTGACGTCTCCGAACCGTTGGAGAAGGTGTGGCCCCAGCGTCCGAGGACGTTGCCGCTCCCGAGGGTCACCTTATCATTGAACGTCCGAAAATCGGGTAGCTGGTTGGAGAACAGTGTGGTGATGGTCTGGCCTTCGGATGTGCCGTATAGGTCTCCTTGAACCGTCAACGTGTCGTGGCGGGAAAGATCCCAGTCGGAGCGGAAGCCCCCATGCGATCCGTGCCAGCCGTCAGCCGCCGGGCTGCCGTCGGCCGCGACGGAACTCTCGATTTTGAAGTACCGGCCGAAGACACGGTAGTGACCTTTCTTGCCGGCCTTACCCCCGTATTGAACCAATCCCTCAGCACTCTCTTCCGAACCGGTCCCAGCGGTGATCAACCCGCCCTGCGTGTCCTTGGAACTCCTGGTGATGATGTTAATAACGCCGTTTACGGCGTTGGCGCCCCAAACCGTTCCACCCGGACCACGAATCACTTCGATTCGCTCAATATCTTCGAGAGGAACATCTTGCTGGTCCCAGTAGACTCCTGAAAAGCCGGGGGTGTATACAGCCCGCCCATCGATGAGCACCAGGACCTTGGTCGAATAGCGGTAATTGAATCCACGGATGCTGATGGCCCACACGTTGGCATCGATCCGGGCTACATCGACGCCGGGCACCATGCGCAGGAGGTCGGGAATATTCATCATGCCCGACCGGCGGATGTCCTCCCGAGTAATCACATAGGCCGCCGCGCCGGACGTCGAGAGTTTCTGTTCTTTCTTAGACACAGAGGTGACCTGGATGTTCATCAAGTCTTCCAGAGTGGCCTGCGTGAGGTCGGCCGGAGCCGACTCCTGTGACATGCCGATGAGCGACGCGGAAAGACCCAGCGCCAGCACGGCCCTGATCCGCCGAGTACCTGGCGTTCTCTCTATGTCAAGAGTCATGGTTCGTTCCACCTCAGACTCTCTAATAGGCACCTGATCCGCCAATCCGGATGTCCTTGAACAATAAGGGTTTGTCCGTTCTAACCCGGCTCGCAGGATGATTCAATTTACGACAACGTTTCAGATGTGGACACCGCCCTGCGGATGGCGCTTAGTCAGCTTGCCGGGCTGCTGGCGAGGGGGTGGGTTCGCCTGAAGGACACATCTTGTCTTTCTCGAGGAGGAGACGATACAACGTGGTGCGGCTAATATCGAGGATTCCGGCGGCCCGCCCGCGATTGCCACCGACGTGTTCCAGCACCCGGCTCAGATGCCAGAGCTCCACTTGTCTCATCGACATCAGCGAAACGTCATCGGGGACCGCGGGGGGGACGCCCGATAGGTTACTCGACTGCATATTCTCCGGCAGATCTCGCACATCGATCGTTTCGTGCTCGGCCATCATGCAGCAATACCCGAGGACGTTCTCCAGTTCGCGGATATTTCCAGGCCACGAGTAACCCGCGATTACGGCCTGCGCCCGGCGCGTGAGGTTTAGCGTGGGTTTCTTGTAGCGTGCCGAAAACAGATCCAGGAAGTGCCGTTGCAGCAGCGGGAGGTCTTCCTTACGATCCGCCAAGCGAGGCAACTTCACCTCGATCATCGTCAACCGATAATAAAGATCCTCGCGTACCTTGTTCTCGGCGACCAGGCTCTTGAGGTCGCGGTTCGTGGCTGCCACGATGCGGACATCGATCTGCTTGGGCCGGGAAGTGCCCACGCGCTGGATCTCCCGATTCTGAAGCAGCCGCAAGAGCTTGGCTTGTGCGCCCAGCGGGATTTCCGTGATTTCATCCAGGAAAAGAGTTCCACCACTCGCGGCTTCGACAAACCCCACTTTATCCTGGGCGGCTCCGGTGAAAGCTCCGCGCGCGTGGCCGAACAGTTCGCTCTCGAACAGATTATCGGCGATCGCCGCGCAATTGCAGACGATAAAGGGTCCCGAAGCATATGGGCTTAGTTTATGGAGCGCCTTCGCCACCGACTCCTTGCCGGTGCCGGTCTCGCCCGTTACCAAGGCCGTTTGAAAATGAGGTCCGATACGCCGGATCTTCGAAAACATCTCTAGCATCAAGGGGCTGCGTCCGACAATTCCTTCGAGTTGGAACACACCGAGCAATTCGCTATCGAGTGTGAGGGTGCGCTCCCGAAGTTGCGTATCGGTCACCCACTTCGCCAGCTTTTGGCGAAGCCGCTCGATGGGCAGCGGCTTGGTCAGGTAATCGTAGGCGCCCTTCTGAATCGCCTCCACCGCGGACTCGGTGGAATAGTGCCCCGTCACCAGGATCACGTCGATGCCGGGATCGATGGCGAGAATCTTGTCCAGCAACTCCATACCGGTGACGCCGGGGAGGACCAGATCCAGAAGAACGATCGGCGGCCGGTGCTGGGCCACTAAATCCAGCCCGTGCTGGGCTTCGGTGGCGGTAATGATTCTGAATGGTTCCGACTCGAGGACCTCTGTAACGAGACCAATCGCCAGAGGATCATCATCGATCACCAGAAGGTCGTAAATCGCGCTGTCCGGAGGGCTCATGAGGTCTCGGTTCCGGGTTGGATCAGCGCTACCAGTCGTTTCTGGCACCGGTCGATCTCATCTTCAATTCCCAGGGCGCCGGTCTTTATGAGCTCGACAAACTGTTTTTGTTTCGCGTTTAATGGCCCGATCTGCTCCATGCCCAACAGGTCCGCGTAGCCCGAGACCAAATGGAGAGGACCTCGGAGATCGTGGGCGAGCCGTGACGTGAGCCGGTTCATCTGCTCCAGCCGGTACCGTAGTTCTCTTTCCGTGATCGCGGGTTCCTGCGGGACCGGCCGACTCTCTGGGAGGTTGTAGGCCATACCAAGACTAAGTGAACCACTGAGGGATCTACTTTCAGAATCGGAGGAATCAGTCATATGCATTACATTCGAACTAGGTCCCACGCATTCGGGGGATGCCAAGCCCTGTCGAAACAGTCCCTTACAGAGACTGCGCCTGGCCGGTTAGCTAAGCAGTTCGGAGGCGATTTAATGGGCGGTTTGCGTGCCTAGTCGATAGCGCCGATCGGGAAGCCGATCGCACCAACCTTGGGGGTTAGTTCTTCGGTTGCGTCCTGCGTAAGGGGCGCGACGGTTCCGACGAAAGGCTCGTCGCCGGCTTGTGGTTTACGCAGCCAGTTTCATACGTGGAGTTGTGATTGGCGCAGTGTCCGAGAAATCGAGGACTGTCGCTGTCCTCTTCCTACTCAGGCAAACGCTGCACACGATGTCTCTGGTTACCCGAGAGTCCTGTGACAGGCCCGCCAGCGTGGAACTAATCCCCGTCAGCGTCGCCTCCTTGCAAGGACTGTCGGGCCACGCTTCGACGAGGTGTAGTCGATGGTGTTCCATGGCGATCCACTCATTGATCACGTTGATCTCCCAAACATTTCGTCCGGCGCCTCTTGGCACGAGGACTGAGGCACGCGAGTTACCAAACAGGGATGCGTGCGTTTTCACGGCTCATCGTGTTGCGCGCGCCTTTTCTGATTGCGCGGATTTGAAACCACGCACCACAAATGAGGACACATTTCTCCTCGATGCTCGGCTTGAAAACCTCAGTTATGACTGGTTGGAACGATTGACACAGATCACAACGACGTTTCAAAACTGGACATCAAAACTGGACAGCCGCGCGAGTCTATAAGACGAGCGAACCCGCAAAACGAAAGAACTGAGCAAATGAAGCGGATTGATCCCGGTGAGTCCCGCGTGGCACGTGGCGTGCTCAACCCTAAGTTCGGAGCGCAAATGTTCTTGGTTGGAATGCCCCCGCAACGCCCTCAAGTATCCGGCCTCGCTACGGTTGATCAGAATACAGTCCTCATTGTGACCGCTGATCAGGATGCTTTGGCGGCCCATATTCGCTGTCTGGAGGGTGGCGAACCCGGTTACAACACCCTGAGCTCCTCAACCGCACAGGAGGCACTCGACATCTGTCAAGAGATGATACCGGACTGTATCGTGGTCGATGATCGTTTACCGGATCTGGGTGTCTTAGAATTCCTGACTCACCTATCCAGTGCGCCCCGAAAAGCAAGGTTTGCGGTGGTTGCGCTTCTGCCGTCCGGCAAGGTTGAACTTGAGGACATGGTCTTGAGGCATGGGGCTCAGGACTGCCTATTTGAGGACGAACTTACCCCCCGCAGTCTGAGACGCGCAGTGCGCAACACGATCAGGAGATTTGTACTAGCCGCCGATTTGGATCGCCTCATATTGGCCCTTCAGAAGAGCGAGGAGTGGGATTGCAATGCCTACAAGAGCACGGAGGCATCGTCAAATGCCGAGGCCGGGGAAAAGCCAAAGTTGGCTTTAGATGCCGCGGTGGCCAATTTGGCGTGCTCTTGTACTGCGCGATTTCGGAATCGAACCGGCGGAACAACGCGACTTATTGATTGCCGGATTCGTGCCGGCGAGGGTAACGTGACTTCAACTAGGAGGAAGGACGCATGCGTAAACTGATCAGTCCCTTATTTAGACTGAGAATCTGGATGGACGGGAGGGCCCAGGACCTCATTGAGTATGCTCTTATGGCGGGCTTCGTGGCAGTAGCTGCCGGGGCGATCATGCCGGGTGTCGCCAACAGCATTAGCACAATCTTCTCAAAGGTCGCATCCGTGATGAGGGTCGCCTCTACACAGGGGAGCTAGCGTTTGGCCTGCAAGTCGTAGAAGATTCCCGGGTCAACTGCGCAGTTCGGAGGCGATCTCGTGGGCGGCTTTGCGCGCCTGGTCGATGGCGCCGATGGGGAAGCTGATCGCTCCGACTTTGGGATGACCGCCGCCGCCGTAACGCTCGCAGATACTGGCCAGGTTGAATGTGACGGGCTTGATCGACCAGGGATTGGAGCCCACGGACACCTTGGTGCGGAAGCTGGAGGTGCTCACCGAGACGGTGTAGGTCGATTGCGGGACCAGAAAATACCGGATGAACTTGTTGTAGCCTTCCAGGTCGTGCTCCACCAGGTCGAAGTACACCACGCCGTCTTCGCACTGGGATTGTCGGCGGATGACGTCGATGGAGCGCAAGTGGCGCTCATGCAGGGGGCGGAAAATCGCCTCGATTTCCGGGTCCGCGGCAATCTCGGCCAGACTTTGATGCCGCATTTTGACGATGATTTTCTGAACGATCTCGGAGCCTTGGGCGCCCTCGATCACCAGCGTGAGACGAGTGCTGGAGGCGCGCAGCTCCACCGCTTCCTGGGCGTCGGCGTATTGCGCGCCATCGATAATGTCGGCCCACTTGACCAGTTCAGCCAGGTCCGGAGCGTCAAAGCCGAAGCGCTCCTTGGCGACGGTGGCGATGTACATGGTGCAGGAGCGGAAACTGGGGTCGTACATTTTCCGGCCGCTGGTATCGTGGCGGAAGTGCTCGGCGTCTTCCGGCGTAAGGAAGGCGCTCTGGTGATGGTCGAACCACCAGGTGAGCCGGGGATCGGTGGAGTACTTGAAATCGACAATGGCATTCTCATCGCCGTCGAACATGCCGGGCTCGAATAACTGTGACGCCACATGCGCCAGGCCAGTGAACGCGAACTGGGCGTCCGGGTGGAACTTGGCTTCGATGAAGCGGCTGAAGAACGCGGCGGAGGCCGCGCCATCGAAGCAGTGGTCGTGATAGAGGATGCGCAGGCGCATTTCAAATAAAGATACAGGAAAACTTGTTAGTGTCTCGCAAATGAGGGCCGGACTGCAAGTGGGGCAGCCAGGACTGGCGGCGAGCCGGCCTCCGGGCCGGCTTTTC
>JBGPHB010000283.1:0-6241 GCA_041484155.1 Bryobacteraceae bacterium | reverse complement strand
CTCGGTCGGCAACAAGGGAGGTCCGAATACGATCGGCTCTCCGGCGACCGCGCCGTCGGTGATCGGGGTCGGCGCCTCACTCAATGACCGCACGTTTTTTCCAGGTTCCGTTAAGGTGGGTGATGGGCCGTTACTCGGCGCGACGACCGCCACCGGTCCACACTCGGACAGTCCGGTTTCCGGCGTTCTGTTCGACGTGTCCACACTCGACATGAACGGCGAGGCTTGCCTGCCATTTCCGGCCGGCAGCATGGCCGGAAAGATCGCGCTGATCCTGCGCAGCCCCCTTGGCGGCGGCTGCGGCTTTGAAACCAAGTTGAATGATGTGCAAGGCGGCGGCGCAATCGCGGCGGTAATCTATACCACCATCGATAGACCGCTCTTTGCCATGAACGTGGGCGCAGCCACTCTGCCGGCATTAATGATCAGCAACGTCGACGGGGTGGCGATCAAGAAGCGGTTGACGGCTGAGACCTTGATCGCTCGAATGGACTTCCTGATCGCCGCGGTACCCGCCCCTTCGGACGGCGTGGCCAGTTTTTCCAGTAGAGGCCCTAATGTGAACGGATCCATCAAGCCGGACCTGGTGGCGGTGGGAACCGATTTCTACACGGCCACGGAGCGTACCGTCCCCACGGGGGAATTATACAATTCCACAGGCTACACCATCACGGACGGCACTAGCTTCGCGACTCCGCTGGTCGCGGGCGCGGCAGCCTTGCTCAAAGGCGCGAGGCCGGGACTGACCGCCGCGCAGTATCGCTCCCTACTGATCAATGCCAGCGCGCCTATTACCGCCCGCGTGCAGGAGGCCGGAGCGGGTCTGCTGGACATGAACGCCGCCTTGCAATCGACGTTCGCCATTGCGCCGACGTCGCTCAGTCTGGGTATCGGTGCCTCGAATCCGAACCTTTCGAAAACGCTGACGATTTCGAACGTAGGTACGTTGGCGGAGAGCTATTCGCTGACGGTGGCGCCCCGCAACGGCGGGGTGCCCGCCCCCGCTCTGGGCGTGAGCACGGTGACGGTCCAGCCGGGCGAGTCCGCGAGCGTGCCCATCACCTTCACCGGAACCGGCCTCACCGCCGGCCAGTACGAAGGATTCCTCAAGATCCGCGGAACTATTTCCGGCATTGAGGCGAGGGTGCCTTATTGGTACGGGGTCGCCTCCGATGTGCCCGCCACGATCACGCCGCTCTACGTGAAAGGCACGGATGATGCTCCTACCCAGTACAAAGCAGGGACCAGCGTGAATAACGCGATCTACTTCCGCGTGACCGACGCATCGGGTATCATCATCGCCAACGCGCAGCCGACGGTTACAGCATTTTCTGGTGGCGGCAGCGTCATCAGCACGGTCGCGCTTAATAACACCCTTCCGGGTGTGTTCAGTGTCAGCGTCAAACTTGGCGCTGGTGCCGGCGACAACGTCTTCCGGATCACAGCAGGCAACCTCGCACGCCTCGATGTCACCATTACCGGGCAAACTGCTGCACTGTCGGCCACGCCGGGATCGGTGAACGTTGCCTACAAGATCGGCGATCCGGCTCCGCAGCAGGGTCTACGGATCACCGCCGAACAGCCGGGCGTGGGATTCACTGTGATGCCGCCCGCGGTCCCCTGGCTTTCGGTGACTCCGGACAAAGCGGTGACGCCGGGCGACATCACGCTTCGCTTTCTGGTCGCCGGGATGGGCGCCGGCAGTTACACGACGACGCTCACACTGGCGCGCACGACGCCGGTCGGCAACATCGCGATCCCGATCACTTTGCTGATCTCCGCTGGCGCTCCGGGGCCCAATATTAATCTGGTGGCCAACGCTTTCCATGATCTGCCCACCATTGCGCCAAATACTTGGGTGGAGATAAAAGGAATCAATCTTGCGCCCCCCTTCGACGCCACCGGGCGGATCTGGCAGGGCTCGGACTTCGTCAATAATCGATTGCCGACGCAATTGGACGGGGTCAGCGTAACGGTGAATGGGAAGAGTGCGTACGTATACTTCGTCAGCACTACCCAAGTCAACATCCTCACCCCGCCGGATGCGATGTCGGGGCTCGTGCCCGTTGTTCTGACCGTGGGAGGGACGCCGAGCAACACGTTTACGGTGCAGGCGGCGCCACTGTCGCTATCGTTCTTCGAGTTTGTATCGTCGCTCACCGGGCAGTCGTACGTGTATGGGAGGCACGCTACCGATAGCAGTCTGATCGGTCCGAACAGCCTGTTCCCGGGGCAGACGACACCAGTCAAGCCGGGCGAGACGATCTACGTCGCTGCCACGGGATTTGGGCCAACCGATGCTCCCATTGTCAGTGGAGCTCTGACGCAGTCGGGAACACTTCCGACACCGCTGCCAGTAGTCAAGGTCGGCGGCATCCAGGCCTCCGTGAGTTTCGCGGGCTTGACCGCGGTCGGTACGTATCAGATCAATCTGGTCGTTCCGTCCAATGCGCCCGATGGCGATCTACTGCTCACGGTGAGCTACAACGGCTTGAACATCCAGCCCAATCTCCTGATTACGATACAACATTAGAAGATAGCCGGACATGTGGCACAGGAGATCCGCGTTTTGATATCTGAGGATAGCCACGCGGGGTGTAGCCCGCGACAAAGTTTTCGTTCGCTGCTCTTCAAGAGATGGGTTCGCCATTTGTCCCATGGTTGGATTCGCGGGGGAAATTTCTCGAAACGCGGCGGCGTCAGTGCGCGCCGCTCAGCCCACGTGCCGCGCTGTGACGTCGGCAGTTCGTGGCGGTGTTCCGGACCATTGCGGAATACCAACTGGACTGAAAACGTAACCACTTAGACCCACGTGGGCTGGCCTGAACTGGCGGCCCTCGGGTTCGATTCCCGTTAGCGCTACCAATTTTTCAATAACTTACAGACACGGCGCTCACACGCGGTCACACATTTTCGTTTATCGGTTAAGTGCGTGCGCGAAGCCGCCTCCGGGTGGGCAAGTTGCGACCGTCACAGATGGCGCACTATCCTTCAAGAAATGTAGCCCCTGAAGGTCTTCATATCGTCAGTGATGCGCCGCAGCCTGGAGAACCTGTCGGCGGAGCGTGAAGCCGCGCGGTTTGCGATTGAGCATCTCAGCCCGATCGCCTGCGCGTGGGCCTTTGAGAGCGAACCGGCCTCCACGAAACGGCTTCGAGATTCCTACATCGACGAGGTAAAGTCTTGTGATCTGATGGTGCTGATCGTGGGCAGCTCGATGACGCCAGCGGTTCGAGACGAAGTCAATACCGCGCGGGATCATTCCAAGGGCATTCTAGCGTTTGCGAGGGAGTTGCCTAGTCGTGAGCCCGAGGCAGCCGAACTGCTCCGGCTGCTGGACTCAAAATACGACAGCTTCGCAAGTGCCGAGGATCTGGGACCGAAAGTCCGGAACGCGGTCGCCATGGAAATTCGGAAACGCGCAAAACCGGACGGCGTCAACGGCGCCGCGCCGGGTAACCTCGTTGCGCAACTGCGCGAGTTCATGCGAACCGGAACAGTAATTCGCATCACCCCGTTGATCCCGCATGGGGTGCGTGATCTTTTTCGGATTGAAGACGTGCAGGCGGATGCACTCATTCTGGATAAGAGCGGTTCCGGTGAACGCGTTACGATTCCGCGGGGTCGCGTCGTTGAGATTCTGAAGCTCGGGGCAAATGAAGCGCCGCTGGTCCGCATCGAGGGGCGGCTCCAGTGGCTGACGCTCCGGCGCGAATGGCACTTTTGTCACGACGGACCCGAGCGGAATGATCCTTTCCATCTCGGCGTTGCGAGGGAGGTAGGAAGGGACTGCCCGCTCGTCACGACACTCAACCAGCAAAGCTATCCGGTTAGCTGGAGCCGACGTGACTTGCTGGCTGGGCGGATTACAGCGCGCACGCATGAGGTTTTCTACGATGACGACGGGTACTACCTTCAGAGCGTGGGAGCCGTTCTGATCGTGCGCATTTGACGTGCGGAGTGATTGTCAGCTGCTTCCGACCCGCAATCCGGCCTCTACGTCTCTTCGTTGTACCACCCGTCATTCTCAACCTGGTACCGGAGCACCCGCAACGTTTTCGGATCAATCTTTTCACCCTGCGTGCGGATCAGCTCCGGGAGATACTCGGTTCGGCACAATCCCGCCGACCAAATCTGACCATTGCGCACGGACGCTTCTGCCAGAGCTTGCGCCTCGTCGGGCGTCATAATCGGGAAAAGGGGCACGAGAGGCGCCATCCTGGTTTCCGCCGAGCGGAAGCTCCCCGCGTCGGAGGCGATTCGAATCAGGCCGGGTAGGATCTTCCGCGGGATACGGCGCGCGAGAGGTTCAACCAGTAGCTGGCGCGTAATGCCCTCCTTGGGAATGAGGCGGCTTTGTAGGTGAGATAGAAACCCGAACGGCGTAGTTCCATCGATCGAAAGCGGCGCGATCGCCACCTCCGGCCGGGAAATGATGAACCCGGCTTCTTGGGGCGCCCACCTGGACGCCACAAAGTTTGCGCTCAGAAGTGGAACGAATATGTCGCAGCGTCGTAATTCTGCGAGTATGCATTCGCGCCATTCATCGGAGACTTCGAGATCCTCGTGTGCCAGAAAGGAGCCGATCCCGACTTCAGTCAACACGGCCTTCGCCTGCGCGCCGTATTGCCGGTCCGCATGTGAATACGAAATGAACGCACTGGCCTTTGGAGGAACGATACTCATCCCGATTATTCCCGCTACGTGTCAAGATCCTTACGGCAAGTTGTCTGGCGCGCACGCCTGCCACTCGATGTTGACGGCCATCTTACTACCGGCGAACCGTACTTCCAGAGTTGAGTGCTTGGAGTGACGGGCGTAAACGGGGAGCAGGAGCTGCATCGGTTGCCGTAAAGATAGTCTGTGCTCACCTGTGCAGGCTCCGATTTGTGTCGGTGGTCTTGCGCCTGTGGCCGCTCAGGCCGCGTCCGAAGCCGCATCGGCCGGCGGTAAGCCACCCCAAATCAGAACATCGGGGCACAAGTCGGCACCGGTAGGCCAAACCAGCGTGCCGCCCTCCACGCGCATTTCCCTAAATCGTGCATCGTCGTTGCGGATCTCGTCGAAAACTGGACCTACAAGCATTGGTCCGAGATCTCTCTCGACTATGCGACCGTCGGTCAAAGTGAGTTGAACGCGGTAGTTGCCCAACGGCTTAGCTTCCCGGATGCGAACCAATTTCATGTCTCCTCCTTAGTCTAGCGGGGCGATGGATTCCAAGGGCGTTCCACCACGAGCCCGTTCCCAGTCCGCTCTCAGTTCCTGGCGATGAAGGACTGCCCATTCCAGTACCAACGCCATGGCTCTCCTCGGGAGTTCGCCCCTGAGGATGGAGAGCGTCTCTATTTCAACCAGGGCCTCGTATTCGCCATATTCGGCATGGAAATGTGCGGGACTGTGGTCTCTATAGTACATTCGAACCACAATCCCAAAGAATCGGGTTACCTCGGGCATTTCTTCTTCTGATTCTACCCGCTCCGTACGCGCAGCGCCCGGAAGCCGAGCAGGCCCCACAGCGCAGTCGCGGTGATCCGTGTAGAATCTCAAAAGCCGCCAAAGTAAGGAGTAGCCATGTTGAGAGTACTGACGCTCATTTGGATGACAGTCTCGGTGCAGGCCCAGCCGTCCGGCACTAAGAACGGCGAGTGGCCATCCTACGGTGGCGATCTACGTAACCATCACTACTCCCCGCTGGACCAAATCAACGCATCCAACTTCAGCAAACTGGAGGTCGCCTGGCGCTTCAAAGCCGATAACCTCGGCCCGCGGCCCGAGTACAAGTTGGAAGGCACGCCGCTCATGATCAAGGGCGTGGTGTACGCAACCGCCGGTACGCGGCGGACGGTCGTTGCACTCGACGCCGCGACTGGAGAACTGTTTTGGGTACATAGTGAGCACGAAGGCAGACGCGGCGAAACTGCCCCGCGCCAGTTGTCGGGACGCGGGCTGTCCTATTGGTCCGACGGTAAGGGCGACGACCGTATTTTGTATGTGACGCCGGGCTATCAGCTGGTCGCGCTGGATGCCAAGACGGGCTCCCTCATCAAGGCATTTGGAAAGACCGGCCTGGTGGATCTGAAGCAGTACGCCGTGTACGGGGTCGATCAGAAAATCGATCTGGTAAACGGTGAGATCGGTCTCCATGCAACTCCCGCGGTGACCAAGAGCGGCGTGGTTTTGGTGGGCTCCGCATTCCGGGAGGGCAGGACCGCCAAAACGCACAACAACACCAAAGGCATGG
>JBGPHB010000282.1:0-6275 GCA_041484155.1 Bryobacteraceae bacterium | reverse complement strand
ATTGGAAAACGCGCCCCACCGCGTCGTTGTAAATCAACTGGCGCGCCTGGCCCACAATGGAGCTGTAGGCAGCCATGCTGTCGTTGAGAGGCTGGTTGCGCAGCGGAGCGTCGAGAGTTTGCAGCAGATCGTAGGAGTTGTTGAAGAAGGACTGGCTGTCGGAGCAGTAGTAGTCGTGCTTCAGGTTGGGCAGGCCTGAGCTGTTCGGTGTGAACGTGAACGGCGTGTCGATGCCAGGCAGGAAACCCTTGGTTTGTTCGCCGCCCAGTGTCGGCGCAATCGAAAAATACGGCGGCAATATGCCTTTTCCGCCCAATTCGTAACTGGCCACCGCGCCGATGTGCGGAAGCGCCGGCGCGAACGCCGGATTAAACGTG
This sequence comes from Bryobacteraceae bacterium, assembly GCA_041484155.1. Classification (GTDB taxonomy): domain Bacteria; phylum Acidobacteriota; class Terriglobia; order Bryobacterales; family Bryobacteraceae; genus Palsa-187. The sequence continues at coordinate 5,898 of JBGPHB010000282.1, read as the reverse complement.
TGCGCCGTTTGCAGGTAGAACTGTCCCCGGCTGTGCGCCGCTTCCCAGCTTGTGACCGACCGCAGGATGCACAGGTCGGAGGTCATCCCGGAGAGCATGGGAAAGTACCGCCGCGAAAGCACTATGTTTCCGTACTGGCGGATATCGGCGTCACTCGGGTTCCAGGGGCCGTCCTTGGGATCGAACGTGTCCAATTGACTGGGGCCGCCGGCGAGATTGATGAAGATGCAAGCCTTGGCGGTGCGGCGCGGCGTGACGGCGGCCATCACCACCGCCGCATCGGCGGGCGTGCGCAACAGCGCCGCGCTGACCGCTCCTACGCCGCCGAAAAGAAAATGCCGCCGCGTGAAACCGTGTCTGCCACAGCAGTCTCTTGCCATAAGGTCCTGACTCAGTAGTTGAAAACGAAATCGCTCTTCTGCAACAACGCCCATTGCACGCCGGTCAGCCATAGCAGCCGGTTGCTCTGTTTCTTGCTGAGAATCGCGGCCACTTCCGCATCGGAAGGAGGCCGCGCCAGCGTCGCCCAAAAGAGGCTGTTGATGATATCGGCGTCCTGCAAGCCGGACCCCACCCACACGGCCAGCCGGGTCTGCGGCGAGGCGGCGTTAGACCACGCTTGCGTCCGTGCCGCCACACTCCAGGTGTTGAAAAAGTCGAGAATGCCGTAGAGGCTGGGCTGGTTGCTGGGAAGCTGGTTGATCCAATCCCCTTGTCCCAGCGAAGTCAACAGCGAATCCACGGCTCCGTCCAGCGTGGAGTGCGGATGCGGCAATTGATTGGCGTAGTGAAACTGGCCGGGCATGCCGTCGACTTCAAGAACCGGTTCCGTTCCGGTGGCCGTGGTCAGTGAATCGAACATTTGTTCCGCGCTCAGCCGCTGCGCCTCGTGCCGGGCGAAGTACCGCGCATTGGCGAGCTGCCATGTTCCCGCCGGATAGCGGCTCGAGAGCTGATAGGCGTTGGAGGAGACGATGAGCCTGACCATGCTTTTCAGCCTGTACCCGGAACTCGTGAAGCGGCTCGCCAGTTCCTTGAGCAGCTCCGGGTGCGAGATCTGCAGCGGCCAGTCCCCCGGTGGAGGATTGGAGGGATCCACCCGCTTCAGGTCCCAGCCGTCCGGAGGATCCACAATGCCGCTGCCGAAGAAATACGCCCACAGATAATTGACGCCCGCCAGAGCGAATTGCGGGTCCGACGTCAGCGCACGCCCCCATTCGGCGCGCCAGGCGTCGGTTTGCGGAGCGTCGCCCGTGAGCCAATACTGCGGCTGCGCGTTCGCCGCCGTGCGGGCCGGTCGCGGGCCAGGGGCCGCCGGATTCACAATACCGTTATATCCGCCGCCACTGCCGGCATCGGAGAAAATCAGGCGGCGCCGGTAGGCTGAGGCGTCGTCGGTTACGATCTGCACGCGCGTGCGGGAAAAGAAGGCGGAAAGCTGCCAGAACTGCAAGCGCGTCACCGGCGCCAGGAAAAGATTGATCTTTTCGAGATGCCCGCGCCCATTGTGGCAGGAGACGCAACTGGTGTGGAATCCCAGGAATTGCGTGGTGGAAAGATCCGTGAAATTGTCCCAGAAATCCTGTTTCGCGCTGTTGTAATAGTCGGTGACCTGCCGGCTGAATGGAGCCGTGGCCGGCGCTGTGTCCGAATCTCCCGCCGCCGTTACTATGTCCCGGGCAAAGGCGTCGTAGGACCGGTCTTGTTCCACGAACTGCCGGACAAAAGCGTAAAAGTTATTCCGCTCCGGAATGCCGATGGTGATCGATCCCCCTGAGGCGCTGCCGCGGATCACCTGAAACCGCTTGCGGAACCAAAGGGCGAACTGGTCGACATAGGCGGGCGAGGAAAGCAATGCGTCGATGAGCTTGTCGCGTTTGCCCGCGCTGTTGTCAGCCAGGAAAGCCTTGACTTGCTCGAAGGCAGGCACGCGGCCCGTCAGGTCCAAATAAATCCGCCGGACGAACTCGGAGTCGGTGGTCAGCGGCGCGGGATCCACGCCGTCGTCCGACATCTTCTTGAAAATCCAGTCGTCAATGACGTTCTTGGACGGTGGTACCACAACAGCCGCTCGCTCGCTGTGCGTCCTTCGCCGGGCTGCGTACGCCCGGTCGAGCTCAATCGCGCGCCCGGCATCCATGCGCGCCGGGACGGGATAAGCCGGACAATTCGTGTCCTGCGCTTGTACCGCGGGGGATAGGACTAAAACCCCTAAGTAAAAGCACCAAACGCGCAGCACGTGACCGGAGTGACGCGTCGTCATGGCCTACACCCGACTACGGACAGCCACGTCACTTCGATCCCTTCTTCGCCTCCTGGGCGGCCTTCTCGACGGCGCGAGCTCCGCTGAGCATGTCGGCCATCGCGTAGTTTCCCTCGTGGCAGGCGTACTCGACCATCTGATAGTGGGGATCCTGCCTCAGAGGAAAGGTGACGGTCCACGGCTTGGTCCACGTCTTCGGATCGTTCATGGTGGCTTCGTACTTGATCGTGTTCGCGTCGACGCGCGTGAAGCGTTCCACCAGGCGCAGCGCGTCGCTGTGGGGATTGCCGTTGCCGTTCAGGCCGATGCCGTTGCGGTTACCCAAGAAATTGGTGGTCTCGACGACCAGCGTGTTGCCTTCCCAATGGCCGCGCGGATCACCCATATACGAACGGATGTCCGGCGGGGCGTGAGGGCGTCCATCCAGCGGGATGATGCGGGCCTCGTGAATCATCTCGTAGCGAATCACCACCAAGCCGGGAGTCTGGCTGATTTCGTTTCCGTTGTTATAGATCACGGGCAAGATGGAACCCATCACGCCGCGCGAAATACAACGGTCGTACAAGCTGTGGTCCTCCCATGAATCGGACGGGCCGCGTTGTTTTCGCAACTCGGCGCGGTCGTCCGCCTGCTTCTTTCCTTCGGGTGTCAGGGGAGGAATTCTTCCGTCCGGCGGATCCACAACTAATGAGGTTTGCCGGTTAGGTTTTCCCCGCTCGATCCAGTATCCCGGAGGATTGATTCCCACGGGCGTGTTTTCCTTGGCGAACAGTTCGCGATCCGCCTCGGCTTGCCGTTTAGACTGCGTTTCTCTTTGGGCGAATTCCTCGTCAGTCAGGACCGTTCGGTCTCCAAGTTTTGCGTCTCGCTGCATCGGCACGCCGATCATGTCGGTGGAGGGCCAGATGCCTTGTAAATCCGGGTCTCCCCAGGGGGTCTTGGGCGGTGTCCAGGTCTTGCCCGCCTGGCCGGGCGCCAGAGCCGCGCACGCCACAAGCGCACTCGCAAGAATGATGAATCGACGACCCATCGGTCTTGATCGTACATTCAAAACAAAGTTTGTGTCAAATCGCGACCAAGAACCCCGCCCCGGGCGGGGCTTTATACGTTTACAACAACCCGCAAGCCCTGCCCGTCAGGGCGGGGTTCCGAGAAACTCCCGGCCCCGTCCGTCGAGGGCGGGGTTGTGTTAGAAGCCGCGCGGGGACCGGGGGATCCGCCCTACAAGTTCTGCAGCGCCTGGGCGGCTGTAAGGTGATCTCCCTCGCGAAAGTAAATCACGTACCCATAGCGGCCCTTGCCGTCGGTAACCCCGCTGGAGGCGTATATCTTGACGCCCGCATCGAACAGCTTCTTCTGGATCTCCGCGAGAGCGCCGAGATGATCGTCGCCCTGAATCAGGCAGGCATGTTGCGGTCCGGTCAAGGTCCAGCCGAGTTTTCGAGCGGCGAGCACAAGTTTCTCACTCCGATCCGGGAAGATGGTCAGTTCGACGTGATTGGCGCCAAACGGGACCGCGCTGAACGCCAGCAGGCTGATCTCTTCAGAAGCCAGTTTGGCGAGAAGCTCATAGGCCCTGCCCGGTTGATCCTCAACCCTGGTATAGAAGTACTCCATGGTCCGTACGCTCAACGCCATTGCAGCTCCTTTCTTCAGAGAGAGATGCTTACGATAATTGCATAGTATGGCGAGGCGAAGCTCACGAACCACCCGGCTGCTCAAGCTGACCCTTCTCGTCCTGAGCGGATTGTATCTGGGGTGGGCGCTTTCCCTGGTGGTCCTGCGCTTCGTCGATCCTCCGACGACCGGTGTCCAGATGCAGCGCCGGGTCGAGGCGATCCTGGATCACGCGGTTTACCGGAAGCGCCAAACCTTCGTTCCTGTCGAGCGGATCTCGCCGGAGCTCCAACACGCGGTCATCGCGGCGGAAGACGGCCGCTTCTACCGGCATCACGGCATCGATTGGGGCCAGGTTCAGAAAGTAGTGGAAGAAAGCGGGGGGACGGCGGAGTTTCGCCGGGGTGCTTCCACAATTACACAACAGCTCGTAAAGAACCTATTCTTCACGACGCACCGCAATCCGGTGCGGAAAGCATTCGAATATACTCTGGCTCCGTTGGCCGAGTGGATTCTTGGTAAGCAGCGCATCCTGGAGTTGTACCTCAACGTGGTCGAGTGGGGGCCGGGGGTGTATGGGGCGGAGGCCGCGGCGGAATACCACTACCGAACATCGGCGGCACTCCTCGATCGTGAACGGGCGGCTCGGCTCGCGGCGTGTTTACCCTCGCCGCGGCGGCGAAAGCCGGCGCGGATGAATCAATACAGCGCCGCCATCATGGAACGCATGCGGCAGGTGGGTTGGTAGGGGTTACCTTGCCTCCCATGAAAAAAGCCGGCCCGAAGGCCGGCTTGCCGGCATGACTGCCTGCCCCACACAGCAGCATAGCCGCAAACAGAGACTTGTACCAGCGGAACCCCGCCCTGACGGGCGGGGCTTTGTCGTACGTTTACAACACCGCGCAAGCCCTGCCCGTCAGGGCGGGGTTCGGCTTCGCAGGGTGCGAAGAGGCCGGGGGCTGCACTACTTAGCAACTCGGTTGCGCATGAGCCATGGCGAGGGGCCGGCGGTCCCGGTTGGCCGAACCTGGAGTTCTGCCTCCGTCCGATTGGTGCTTGCGCTTTTGACGCCGAACTTCGGCGGCCTGGTCCGATCAGCCGCGGTCTTCGACGTAGGGATCTTGAAAATGATCCCTAATACCAAGAACGGCAGTGGCGGGCTGCGCACGACGACCTTCACGTAGAGACTCCTACTCCTGCAATCGGCTTAGTGGACGAAAAGTTCCATGACCAAGGCTTTAGATATAGTACTCCTAGAATTTTTTGGATTCAAGACTGTTTGCTTCCTTGGGCTAAAAACCTGCCGGACCGGTCGCCAATTCGTACATTTCTACTTTGCGCTCAAGGCCTTGACACGGTCACTGCCTTGGGATATACTTCGGCGCAGGTCTCACGTTTTAACTTTGTCGAGGGGGTATCGTATGCGCTCATGTTTGGTTGTGGCATGTCTATTTCTACTGGCTTTGGCAGCGTTCGCCCAGAGCGACCGTGGGACCATTACCGGCACGGTTTCGGACCCGGCAGGCGCCGTGGTCGCGAGTGCTGCGATTCAAGCCAAGAATACGGAAACCGGCGTCCTCTACGAGGGCGCGACCTCGACTACCGGCAATTACACGCTCTCGCAGTTGCCGGCTGGCGCGTACGAGGTGTCCGTCGCGGTTCCGGGGTTCAAGAAGTACACCCGTGCAGGCCTCGCGGTCCAGGTAGCACAAACCTTACGCATCGATATCGGCCTGGAAGTAGGTTCGGCCGCGGAGTCGGTAACTGTCACCGAAGCCGCTCCGCTATTGAACACTGAAAGCGGCGAGCTGAGCCATAACGTTGACGTGAAACGCATGGACGACCTCCCCATCATGGGGATCGGAGGCACTTTATCCGGCAGTGCGGGCATTCGGAATCCCATGTCCATGGTGACGTTGATTCCCGGCTCGACTTTTACGCCCAACGCTTTGGTTCGCATCAACGGCACTCCCGCCAACTCGCAAGCCTTCCGGATCGAGGGCCAGGACGCGTCGAAT
>JBGPHB010000281.1:0-6294 GCA_041484155.1 Bryobacteraceae bacterium | reverse complement strand
GGTTTGCAGCCAGTCGAGCGCTACCAGGCGTTTCTAGCGGTGCTAGCCCGCGACGCCAGCGATTCCCTAGCCGCGATCGAACTGGTCCTAGCCCAACCCGCGCTCAGCTCCCAGTTAATCGACAACCTGAACGCGTCCATCCACCTCCGCGCGCTCCTGACCGACTTGTTCCTAGTAGACGAGATCATTAAGGCTCACCAGGCCTCAGTAAAAGTATAGGTGGGGCATTGTTCAAACTCTTTTTCGTCGCAGCTTGCGCGGCGTCGCTCGCGTTTCCGGCAGTGCTCTTCGAAGGAGCTCGCGTCATCGTGGATGCTCGGCGTCCGGCTCTCGAGAATGCCGCGCTGCTGATCGATAACGGTCGCATCGTCAAGGTAGGCAAGAAAGGCGCCGTGCGAGCGCCGGCTGGCGCTACCCGCGTCGATCTCACCGGCAAGACCGTGATCCCCGCGCTGATCGACTCCCACGTCCACCTGGGCTATCAGAAAGACCTCACCTATCTCGCCAGCAATTTCACGCGCGACAACCTCGTCGATCAGCTCAATCGATACGCGTACTGTGGTATCGCCGCGGTCCTGTCGCTCGGCACCGACCTAGGCGATCTGCCGTTTCAAATGCGCGCGGAGCAGCCGGCCGGCGCGTTGTTTCTTACAGCGGGCCGCGGTTTCGCCGCGCCCAACGCTGGTCCCGCCGCAGCCGAGCTGAAGGCGTCGGCATACGGCGTCAGCACCGAGGAAGAAGCGCGCAAGGCCGTGCGCGAACAAATCGCCAAGAAAGTCGACTTCGTCAAGGTCTGGGTCGATGATCGCAATGGAACCGTCCAGAAACTGAGCCCTGCCCTGTACCGCGCGATCATCGACGAAGCGCACAAGCATGGCACGCGCGTGATCGCGCACGTCTACTACCTGGACGACGCACGAGACCTGGTGCGCGCCGGAATCGACGGCTTTGCGCACCTCGTGCGGGATCGCGAAATGGATGACGATCTGGTCGCGCTGATCAAGCAGCGGAACGTGCTGATCATGCCCAACCTCGGACTCGCCGAAAGCCGCACCTACGCCCAGGCGCCCGCCTGGCTGGACGACCCGTTGCTGCACGAGACCGCGCCAGCAGCCGTGGTCGCACGAATGCGCGCGTCCTACGGTCAACGCCCCGTCGAGGCGGCTCAGAAGACGTACCGCATCATGCAAACCAACCTCAACAAGCTCAACACCGCAGGCGCCAGAATTGGCTTCGGCGCCGACGCGGGCGCCGTGCCGGACCACGTCCACGCCTATACGGCCCATCGCGAGCTCCAGTTGATGGTTGAAGCCGGCATGACTCCGGTGCAGGCGCTGACGGCCGCCACGGTCACCTCCGCCGAGTTCCTTCGCTTGACCCGTCTGGGGACGCTCGACGCTGGCAAGAGCGCGGACTTCATCGTCCTCGACGCGAACCCGCTCGACGACATCGCCAACACGAAGAAAATCGCAAAGGTCTACTTGCGAGGCCAAGAGATCGATCGCCAGTCGATGAGAACCGCGTGGGGTTCCCCTGGAACCCCGCCCTGACGGGCGGGGCTTGTCACGCGTCTGCACTGCGCTCATCAACCGCGCCCGCCACAACCGTTCACCACAACTGCTCGCCACAACCGCTGGTCCCAACCGCCCGGCAAGCCCCGCCCGTTAGGGCGGGGTTCTGTTCAACGACATAGAAACTCACAATCAGAATGTGTGTTAGATTCTCCAGATATGAAGATCCTTACTCTCGCCTTGCTCCTGGCGTTAGGCGCATTCGCTCAGAAGATTGAAATCGAGTCGGATCAGGCCGTCGATTTTTCCAAGTTCAAGACTTTCGCCATTCGCGATGGCCGTCTGAATAGCAAGAACCCCTCGCTCACCGGTGAACTGATCCGCAAGCGAATCGACGCCGACATCCAGAAGTATCTGGAAGCCAAGGGGCTCGCGTTCGTCGCTTCCGGCCCCTCCGACCTCAACGTTCGCTACACGCTCGGCGCGGTGAGGAAGGCCGAGGTCGAAACCTATCCGGCGGGCTGGCGCGGGTGGGGTACTCGGGTTGTGAAAGTCCCGTATACCGAAGGCACGCTGGTCATCGACTTACGCGACCCCACCACGCGCTCGCTGGTGTGGCGCGCGATCGCGCGAGAGGAAAAGCGCGAGGCATCCCAAGTAGAGCGTAAGCTCGACGACATGGTCAGGAAATCGTTCGACAAGTACCCGCCGAAAGCGAAGTGAGCTCTACTTGGCGCAGCCCTCGATCCCGGTGAAGAGCCGAGCCGAACCGTCCCCGGTCAGAGTGCCGATGACGTGGCTCTGGCCTGCTTCGACGGTGAACTTCACGGTGAATCCCTTCGCCCGCAGTTCCGACGCCTGCTTCTCCATGGTCGTTAGCCAGCCGGTGTCGAACTCGCCGACGTGCATGTTGATGCACATTTTCGCCAATGCGTTCACGCGCTCGGCGGTTGCATCCGGAAGGTAGCCGGGAAACCCGGTCACCGACCAAAAGTATTGCGGATAGGAGGCAGCGATGTGAAACGCGCTGATGCCTCCGTTGGACATTCCGGCGATGTGGAATTTGCGGTCCCGTATTTTGTATTCGGTGAGGAGCTGGTCCAGAAATTCGGGGAACACGCGCGCACCATCCCGCGGGAACACGTGCCCGCTCGGCGCCGCGGGGATCACCACGATGTATCCGCGCCGTTGCGCCTCCAGGGACCAGTTACCAGTGAGCGTGGTCATGACCATGAGCATCGACTGGTCTCCGGGAGGAAATGCCAGGACGGCGGGATAAGTCTTGTCGGGATCGTAGTCCTTGGGAAGGACCACCTTGTAGTGTAAGGACATTCCTGCGATGGTTGTTTCCTTATCGACGACTTTCGCGGCGGCGGCTTGGGTTCCGAGCAAGAGGATGGCTGCTAGAATCATGCGCCCGCCATCGCCGCCTTCACACGCTCCGGCGTGAAGGGAACAGTGCGCAACCTGGCTCCGGTCGCGTCAAAGACTGCGTTGGCCACCGCGGCAGCCACGGGCGCGGACGCGGCCTCGCCCGCGCCTACTAACGGCAATTCTGGCCGATTGATCAGAGCAATCTCAATCGCCGGCACCTCCGGGAACGTCAGGATCGGGTAACTCACCCAATCCACGCTGGTGACGCGGGAGCGGTCGAACTTCACCTCCTCGTGCAGCGTGCGGCTGAGCGTCTGCACAATGCACCCTTCGATCTGATTGCGCAGCGCGTCGGGATTCACCACCAGGCCGCAGTCGTGCGCGCAGGCGACGCGGCGCACCAGGATCTTGCCGGTCACCTGGTCCACCGCGACCTCCATCGCCATGGCCACGTAGTTTTCAGCCTGTTTGTAACGCATATAGGCGACGCCATGGCCGACTTTCAAGCTGCCCTGCGCCAGCGGAGGCTTGACGCCCCAGCCGAACATCTCCGTGGCTCGCTTCAGCACCTCGATGGCGCGCGGGTCGGTCAGCCCGCGCAGCCGGTACGCGACCGGATCGATTCCGGCCGCTGCTGCAAGCTGATCGGTGAAACTCTCCACGGCGAAGACATTCGCGATCTTGCCCGGCGCCCGGAGATTGGACGGGCGCAAGGGAGTGTCCTTCAGGTAATGCGCCACCACGCGGACGTTGGAGGCGGCGTAAGGAGGATCGCCGTTCTGGGACAGCAGGCCCGAGCTTTGGCCGTGATCCTGCGGTATGCCGGCGGCATCCGGCGAAAGGAGCGGCCTGGCTCCCGGTTTCGTCGCAGGCAGCCACATCTCGGTCTCCCACGCGACGATGCGTCCGTCCGCGTCGATCCCGGCGCGCAAGTCGAGGAGTTGCTGCGGACCCTTGGGATCCCAACCAAGCTCATCCTGACGCGTCCACTGCACCCGCACCGGCTGGCCTACGTTCTTGGAGAGAAGCACGGCGTCGGCCGCGACGTCGTCGTTCCCGTTGCTTCCGTAGCTGCCCGAGCCGTCCAGATACACGACGCGCACCTTATCCAGCGGCAGGGCGAAGACCTTTGCCAGGTTTGTCCGTAGAGCGTGTGTCCCCTGGGACGACGACCAGACCGTGGCGCCACCATCGCGCACATCGGCGACCGCGCAGGAAGGGCCGATCGAGCCGTGGCTCTGGTTGGGCCACCGATAAGTTGCCGATAAGCGCTTGGCGGCCGACGACATCGCCGCCGCGGGATCGTTTCGAGCCCGCTCCACGACCACTTCGTCGTGATCGATGGCGCTCTCGCGCAAGTAGCGCTCCAGGCCGGCGTTGCCAGGAAGCCCTTGCCGCTCGCTCCAAGTCGCTTTCAGTTCCCGGGCCGCCCGCACGGCGGCCCACTCGTCTTTGGCGACCACCCCGAGGAAGCTTCCCTCGCGCACCACGCGCACATCCGGGATGCTCCGAATCGAAGATTCGTCCACCGAGAGCAGCTTCGCGCCGAATGCGCGCGGGCGGATCACGCGGCCGTGCAGCATCCCTTCCAGAGAAAAGTCCTGGACGTAGGCTTGACGCCCAGTGCACTTACCGGGAACGTCGGGACGCAGGATCGGCTTGCCGACCACCGTGTAGCGGGACGGATCCTTCAGCGGAGCCTTGGGGTCGACTTTCAGAAAGAGCCGGTCGCCCTCGCGCCGCCCGGCTACCGGTTTCAACAATGCCTGTCGCGCGGTCGCCGCTGCCAGACGGACCTCTACTCCACCTCGAGTAAGACCCGTGCTCCCACCCGTTGACCCCTGGTCGGGCGTCAGCGCCGTATCGCCTTCGATCAGCGTTACGGCCTCAATGGGAATATCGAGCTCCTCCGCCGCCATCTGGCGTACGGCGATTCGAAGACCCGTGCCGACATCGACTTTGCCGATGTAAATGGTGACCGTGCCATCGGCATGAAACGCGAGAAAGCTGTCCACCTCTTTCGGGTCGACGGGCTTCGCGGTTTGGGCGGCGCTGCGTCGCGCAAATGCAAAACTAACGACGATTGCGCCTCCGGTTTTGAGCAGATCGCGACGGGAAATCATGCTTGCCCCCCGGCCGCGCGCATCACCGCGCGCAAGATGCGTGTATGGGTTCCGCATTTACAGAGATTTCCAGCGAGCCCTTGCTTTACCTGATCGAGCGTCGGCTTGGGCGTTTGGGTGAGGAGTGACTTGCACGACATGATCATGCCGTTGGTGCAGTAACCGCACTGGGCCGCTTGCTCGGCGATGAAGGCCGCCTGTACGGGGTCAGGATTCTCGGGCGTGCCAAGGCCCTCGAGGGTCGTGATCGCGTGACCCGCAACCTGCCTCACCGGAGTCAGGCAGGAGCGCACGGCCTTTCCGTCCATCAGTACGGTGCAGGCGCCGCACTGGGCGAGCCCGCAACCGAACTTCGGACCGTGCAGCCCTAGCGTATTGCGTAATACGTAAAGGAGCGGCTGGCCGGGATCCCAGGATTCGACCGAAACCCCGCTGCCGTTGACTTGAAAATTGTATTTAGCCACAAGCGTCTCCTTTTGGTTCGCGTCGAAGACAGTGCCTACTCGTTACTTTACCCTACCAAGCCGTATCCTTGAAAGATGCCCATGGTCATTGTCACCGGCGGCGGCCGGGGGATCGGCGCGGCGATCGCGAGAGCCTTGGGCGCCAACGGATACAGCGTCGCAGTGAACTACTCGAGAGATGAAGTTTCCGCGAAGAGGGTCGTGGACGACCTCACTAGAGCCGTTGCCATCCAGGCCGACGTTTCTCAGGAGAAGGACGTCCTCAGGCTCTTTGAGAGCGCGGAACGCCAGCTTGGGCCGGTAGGAGCGCTGGTCAACAATGCGGGAATCACGGGCGGGTTGACTCGCGTGGATGAAGTGGAGGCCGGTATGCTTGCGCAAGTGCTCTCGGTCAACGTCGCTGGAACCATCTTGTGCGCGCGCGAGGCCGTCAGGAGAATGTCGACGCGCCATGGCGGGCACGGCGGCGCGATCGTGAACATTTCCTCGCTGGCCGCCAAGACCGGGAGTGCGGGCGAGTGGGTTCACTACGCGGCGTCGAAAGGCGCCATCGATAGCTTCACCATCGGACTCGCGCGCGAGGTGGCTGCCGAGGGCATTCGTGTCAACGCTGTCGCGCCCGGGCTCATCGAAACAGGTCTGCATGCCGCCAACGGCGCACCGGACCGGCCGCAACGATTGAGCCCGACCATTCCCATGCTTCGCCCGGGCTCAGCCGGCGAGGTGGCGGAGGGGGTAGTGTGGCTTCTCTCCGAGGCAGCTTCGTACGTGACCGGCACGATTCTCGAGATCGGCGGCGGGCGCTAGTGATGGCGTGCAACC
>JBGPHB010000280.1:0-6299 GCA_041484155.1 Bryobacteraceae bacterium | reverse complement strand
TATCTGGTTTCCCGCACGGGAGTGACGGGCGAGCGGGCGTCCCTTTCCGATTCGTTGGCGCCGCTCGTAAAGGCAATGCGCGGTTTTACGAAACTGCCTCTGGCGGCGGGCTTTGGGATTTCGACTCCGGAGCAGGCGTCAACGGTCGCGAAGATGGCTGAGGGAGTCGTGGTGGGCAGCGCGTTCGTGCGGCTGATCGAAGCCAACCAAACGATCGAGGAGCGGCTCGAAGGCTTTGCGCGCGAGCTGCGGCGGGGAATCGATTCATGACCCGGGAAGAGGCCCTTCTCGCGCTCGCCAAGTGCCGTGACAAGATCGACGCGATCGATCTCGAGTTACTGGATCTGCTGAACCGGCGCACGCGCGTCGTGGAGGAAATCGGGCGGACCAAGGAATCACTGGCGATGCCGATTTATGAGCCCAAACGCGAGGAAGACGTGTTTCGGAACGTAATCTCGCACAATGCTGGACCGCTCACGCCGGACGCGCTGCAACGCATCTTCGAGCGCATCATCGACGAAATGCGTAGCCTTCAGCGGATGCGGCGCCAGCAGGGAGCAACGGAATGATTGTGGTGATGCAGCAGGGTGCGACTGACCTGCAAGTTCAGGCCGTGATCGATCGCCTGGTGACTCAAGGATTCACGGTCCACCGCTCCACGGGTGTGTTGCACACAGTGCTCGGGGGCGTCGGGCCTGTGGAGGAGATCGACCCGGCCGATTTCGAGGCGATGGATGGCGTCAAGGAGTGTCATCGCATCGTCTCGCCCTACAAGCTGGTCAGCCGCCACTTCCGGCCGCAGGGCACGATCGTGAAGATCGGCAAAGTGGAGATCGGCGGGCCGCGAGTGGTCGTGATGGCCGGGCCGTGCAGCGTGGAGAGCCGCGATCAAATTGAGCAGGTCGCGGAGATAGTCGCCGCGCAGGGAGCCCAGATCATGCGTGGCGGGGCTTTCAAGCCGCGCTCCTCGCCGTACAGCTTTCAAGGAATGGGCGAAGAGGGCCTGAGGCTGATGCGGGAGGCGGCGGACCGGCATGGCTTGCTGGTGGTAAGCGAAGTGATGGACCAAACCCAACTCCCGCTGCTTTCGGCGTATTCCGATATTCTGCAAGTGGGCGCGCGGAACATGCAGAACTTCAATCTGCTGCGAGAGGTCGGCAAGCTCCGTATGCCGGCGCTGCTCAAGCGCGGGATTTCGGCCACGATCGAGGAGTTGCTGCTGGCGGCCGAATACATTATGAGCGGCGGAAATTACGACGTCATCCTGTGCGAGCGCGGCATTCGCACGTTCGAGACGTACACGCGGAACACGATGGACGTGTCGGCGATTCCGGTGGTCAAGAAGCTCTCGCATTTGCCGATTGTCGGCGATCCATCGCATGGCACGGGGAGGCGGGACCTGGTCCTGCCGCTGGCCCGCGCGGCGGTCGCGGCCGGCGCCGACGGTCTGCTGGTGGAAGTCCATCCGGATCCGGATCGCGCCGTAAGCGACGGCGCGCAGACGCTGACCCCGCCACAGTTCTCCGAGATGATGCAGCAGGTCCGGGCGATCGCGGCGGCTATCGGGCGAAGCGCGTGAACACGGTCGGCATTGTCGGCGTCGGGCTGATTGGCGGATCGTTCGCGCTGGCGCTGCGCAAAGCCGGATTCACGGGGCGAATCATCGGGGTCAGTTCGCCGGAAACTTTGCGCACCGCACTGGAACGCGGCGTGATCGATGAGGCTCTGCCCCTGGAACAGGCCGCGGCACAGTCCGATCTCGTCTATCTGGCGCAACCCATTCAGCGGATTCTCGAGACGCTCGGGATAGTGGATGAACACGTGCGGCCGGGTACGCTGATCACGGATGCCGGCAGCACTAAAGTTGCCATCGTGGAACGCGCCGCCGAAAAAGTCCGGCGAGGGCGCTTCATCGGCGGACATCCCATGGCGGGCAAGGAGTCCCGGGGCGTCCAGGAGGCGGACGCGGAATTGTTTCGAGGGCGGCCCTACGTGCTCACGTCGCCGGACGCGGAACTGGAACACTGGATCGAGCGCACGGGCGCCCGTGTCGTGATCCTGAACGCTTCAGAGCACGACCGCCTGGTGGCGCTCACCTCCCACCTGCCGCAGTTAGTCTCCACGGCTTTGGCCGTCTCGATCGCCGGAGAACCGGGCGCCGCAAGCGTGACTGGTCCCGCCGCTCTCGATCTGACGCGTTTGGCGCTGAGCCCGTACGAAATCTGGCGCGACATTTTCGTTACCAACTCCGGGCCGATCGGTGCGGCCCTCGGCGCGTTCATTGGCAAGCTTGAAGAGCTACGGCGAATGCTGCGCGACCCGGCGATCGAGCGCGAGTTCGACGACGGCGCCGCGGCGGCAAAGGGGCTCAGAAAGGAGACGCGGCCGTGAAGGACCTGCTCGCTGAAACCGCGGCTCGCGCGGCAAGATACGCTTCAACCGTTGGGAGCAGGCGAGTAGCCCCGTCAGCAGAAGACCTTGCACGCCTCGATGCGCTCGGGGGGCCTTTACCCGAGGAATCGTGCGATCCCGCGGCGTTGATCGCCTTACTCGACGAGGTTGGATCGCCGGCGACCGTAGCTTCGACTGGCGGCCGGTACTTCGGTTTCGTGACTGGCGGTACGCTGCCCGCGGCGCTCGCGGCGAACTGGCTGGCGGGGGCATGGGACCAGAACGCCGCCCTGGTCGTAATGTCCCCGGTGGCGGCTAGAGTCGAGGAGATTGTTTCTGAGTGGCTCCTGGATCTGTTCGGATTGCCCGCCGCGTGCGGTGTTGGTTTCGTCACTGGCGCGACCATGGCGAACTTCACCGCTCTGGCCGCGGCGCGGCACGCTCTGCTCGCGCGCTTGGGCTGGAATGTGGAAGAAAAGGGCTTGTTTGACGCTCCGGCGATCACGGTTGTGGTGGGCGCGGAAGTGCACGTGTCGCTGCTGAAGGCTCTGTCCATGTTGGGGTTCGGACGCACTCGTCTCGTGAGGGTCCCGGCCGACGACCAGGGCCGCATGAAGCCCGACGGTTTGCCGGCCATGGACGATCGCACGCTGGTGTGTATTCAAGCCGGGAATGTTAATAGCGGTGCGTTCGATCCAGCGGCCGAGATTTGCGCCCGCGCCCACCAGGCCGGCGCGTGGGTGCACGTCGACGGCGCGTTCGGGCTGTGGGCCGCGGTGGCGCCGGCTCGCAAGCACTTGGTCCATGGAATCGCCGGCGCAGATTCGTGGGCCACGGATTGCCATAAGTGGCTCAATGTCCCCTACGACTCGGGGTTGGCGTTCGTGCGCGAGGCCGAACATTTGCGCGCCGCCATGCTGCTGTCGGCCGCCTATCTGCCAATGGGCGACGCGCGCGAACCTGAGCTGTACACGCCCGAAGCGTCGCGGCGCGCCCGTGGTATCGAGATCTGGGCGGCGCTGCGATCGTTAGGACGCGGCGGATTGGCGGAAATGATCGAGCGAACCTGCCGGCTCGCCACGCGTTTCGCCGACGGTTTGAGCCGAGCGGGCTTCCAGGTCTTGAACAACGTTGTTCTGAATCAGGTGCTGGTGTCGTTCGGGGACGCGGAGAAGACGCGCCGGATCATCCGCGAAGTTCAGAGCGAGGGCACGTGCTGGTGCGGCGGTACCCAGTGGCACGGCCAAGCCGCAATGCGAATCAGTGTTTCCTGCTGGGCAACCACGGAAGAGGATGTTGATGCCAGCCTGGCCGCGATTGTAAAAAAATCGGAGATTCCTGATGGCAATACGCACGTCATTCACAGAATTGTTCCGCCTTGATTACCCGATCATGCTGGCGCCGATGGCGCTCGCCTCGGGCGGGGAGCTTGCGGCCGCAGTCTCCAACGCGGGTGGATTGGGCCTGGTAGGGGGAGGCTACGGCGATCCCGCTTGGCTGACCCGGGAGCTGGAGATCGCTCGATCGAAAGCGACGCGAAGATGGGGAGTCGGCCTGATCACCTGGAAGGCAACCGATGAGTTGGTCAGCCTGGCGTTGAGCTACAAACCCAACGCATTCTTCCTCTCCTTTGGCGATCCGCTAAGATTTGCTCGCCAGATCAAGTCCGCGGGCTGCCTGCTCATTTGCCAGGTACAGGATATCGAAAGCACTGTCCAGGCCAAGAACGCCGGGGCGGACCTCATCGTCGCGCAAGGCGCCGAGGCGGGCGGCCATGGCGCTACTCGGGCCACTCTTCCCCTGGTCCCAACGGTCATCGACGCCGCGTCTCCCATTCCTGTGCTGGCAGCTGGCGGCATCGCCGACGGACGCGGTCTCGCGGCCGCACTTGCCCTGGGGGCGGCGGGCGCAGTGATCGGAACACGGTTCTGCGCGACGGAGGAAGCTTTGACTCATCCGGACGCCAAGGAGCGCCTGGTGCGCGCGGGCGGAGGCGACACCGTCCGGACTCGCGTCTTCGACGAGGTTCGGGGGTATGACTGGCCGGAGCCGTATAGCGGACGGGCTCTGCGAAATCAATTCGTCGACGCCTGGCACGGACAAGAGGCCGCCTTGCGCGCGAGTGAACCGACGCGGCAGGAGTATCAAGCGGCGCTGCGGAGCGGGGATTTCGAAACAGCCGCGGTGTGGGCGGGTGAAGCCGTCGATTTAGTCTCGAGCGTGGCGCCGGCCGGAGAGCTGGTGAGACGAATCAGCGACGATGCCGAGCAACAACTACGCCGGTTGATTCAACTTCTGGCCTAAGGTGGGGCAGCCAGTCATGGCGGCGAGCCGGCCTCCAGGCCGGCTTTTGTTTTCCCGACGCGGCCAAAGAAAGCCGGCCAGGAGGCCGGCTCGCAAGCTGAAAGCTCGCCCCACGTCGTTCATATCAGGCGTTCGAGCTTGGAGCCGGACCGGATTACAGTTTCGTTCCGCTCCGGACCGGTGGAGACGCCGCCGATTTCGACGCCGGTACTCTCCTCGAGGAACTTGAGATAGGAGCGGGCGCGCTCCGGCAACTCATCGAAACGGGCGATGCCGCGCGTTGAGGAAGCCCAGCCGGGCATCGTTTTGTAAACTGGCTCGATCGCCTCGAACGCGCGATAGGTGGCGGGCATCTCCGTGACGTCAGCGCCGCATAACTTATAACCGACGCATACAGGAATCTCCTCGAGCTGATCCAGTACGTCGAGCTTCGTGATGAACAGTGTGTCGAAGCCGTTCACCATGGCGGTGTAGCGCAGCAGCGGCACGTCAAACCAACCGCAGCGACGCGGCCTGCCGGTCACGGCGCCAAATTCGTTGCCTTCGCGCCGCAGGAGGTCGCCGCCTCCATCCGTGCTCTCCGTGGGGAACGGACCGGAGCCGACTCGTGTGATGTATGCCTTGGAAACGCCGATCACACCATCGATGCAGGTAGGTGGGACGCCGGTTCCCGTAGATGCACCGCCCGCGGTCGCACTGGACGAAGTGACGAACGGGTATGTCCCGTGGTCGATATCGAGCATGGTGCCCTGCGCTCCCTCGAACAGGATACGCTTGCCTCGCGCCCGTGCTTCGGCGAGCAGCGCGGCCGTGTCACAGACCAGCGGACGGATCAGCGCGGCAAACGCTTCGGTTTGCCTGCGGATTTCAGCGTAGTCGACGGGCTCGTCGACGTGAAACGTTTCGGCGAGCGTTTTCTTGTCCTCGGCGAGAATGTCGTAGAGCGTGCGAAAACTCTCCGGATCGAACAAGTCCGCGACGCGAATGCCGCGACGGCCGGTCTTGTCCTCATAGCACGGGCCGATCCCTCGCGAGGTGGTGCCGATGGGAATGCGGTTTTCACGGGCCTCCGACATCTTCTCCACCAGGCGATGGAAGGGGAAGATCACGTGCGCGCGATTGCTGATGCGGAGCTGGCGCCGGACGTCGATCCCGGACGATTCCAACGCGGCCATTTCCTCCATCAGCGCCGCCAGGTCGATCACCACGCCGTTGCCGATCACGGCCAGCACGCCCGGGCGCAGAATTCCGCTCGGGATCAGCTTGAGAACAAACTTCTTTTCCCCAATGAAAACGGTGTGACCGGCGTTGTGGCCGCCCTGGTATCGCGCCACGATATCAAAGCGCTCGGCGAGAAGGTCGACGACTTTGCCCTTGCCTTCATCGCCCCACTGGGCGCCCAAAACAATGACGTTGCTCATTCCTGATTACTCATCCCCAATTGACACGCACACCGGACCCGTCAATGCACTCCCCGCGAACTATTGTAGCAGCGGGTGTCGCGACGCTTGTGATAACTTTGCCAAGTACGCTCGGCTAGACTTCACCGGCCGCACGGAGCACGTTGATATAGTCGTTATCCGACAACCAGAAACCGACGCGAC
>JBGPHB010000279.1:0-6300 GCA_041484155.1 Bryobacteraceae bacterium | reverse complement strand
TCGCCGGTGAGGTTTATGCAGCCAATACCGCCGGTTCCATTGTGGGCGCACTGGCGTTCAGCCTTCTGCTGATTCCCGCCATGGGAACGGGGGGCTCACAGAGGCTGTTGATCTGGCTGGCGGCAGCGGGCGCGGCCGTCGCGCTCGGATCCGTGGTTCTAGCGGCCCCGCAGCGGGGACGCCTCAGCGCGGCAGGCGCGCTGGCCGGCGTGGCTCTGCTGGCGTGGGGCTTGTCCGCGACGGTCTCCGATGTCCCCTGGCAGGTGATCGCTTACGGGCGCCGAGTCGCGCCCATTTTGCGGGGTCTGGATACGGCCGAACTGCGACCCTCTGAGCCTCTGTTCGTAGGGGAGGGCATCAGCTCCTCGGTGGCAATCACGCAGCGCGGCGACCAACGCTTTTTCTATGTCAGCGGAAAGTCGGAGGCTTCCTCCGCCCCGCTCGATATGCGCCTGCAGCGCATGATGGGGCACCTTCCGGCCCTGTTTCATGCCGCGCCGCGCTCGGTGCTGGTGGTCGGCTTCGGCGCCGGAGTTACAGCCGGATCCTTCGTTCCGTACCCGGAAGTGCGACGCATCGTCGTCTGTGAATTGGAACGCCTGATTCCGCCTGCTTCAAATGAGTTCTTCGGCAAGCAGAATTACAACGTCCTGCACGACCGGCGTACGCAGTTGGTTTACGACGATGCCCGGCATTACATCTTTACCGCTCCGGAGAAGTTCGACATTATCACCACCGACCCCATCCATCCTTGGGTGAAAGGGACTTCCACGTTGTACTCGAAGGAGTATTTCGAGCTGGTGAAAGGCCACCTCAATCCGGGCGGCGTGGTGGCGCAATGGCTGCCGATTTACGACAGCGACGAAGAGACCGTCAAGACCGAATTGGCAACTTTTTTCAGGGTCTTTCCCAACGGAACCGTGTGGAGCAACTTCTTCAACGGCGACGGCTACGACCTGGTGCTGCTGGGCCGCCCGGACGCTATTCCCATCGACGTCGATGCGCTCGAGCGCCGGCTAAGTCAGCCCGGTTACGCCCGTGTGTCGGCTTCGCTCGCCGAAACCGAATTCCATTCTGCGCAGGATTTACTGGCGACCTACGCCGGCAGAGCCTCGGATTTGGAGTCGATGCTGGCAGGTGTCGAGATCAATGAGGATCTCAATCTGCGCTTGCAATACCTTGCGGGACTTGGGCTGAACTCGGTGATGTCGCCGCGAATTTACGCCGATATTCTCGCCTACCGCAAGTTTCCAGAGGGTCTGCTGACCGGAAGCGAAGAGCGGATGAACGCGTTGCGCGCGTTGTTAGGGAGGGCGCATCGGACGTTCTGACTATAGCTGTCAGCTTTCAGTGGTCAGCTTTCAGCTTTTGGATGAGCGCGGTCAGCATGCGTTTAACCTCGATCGCGCGGCGGACCAGATCCTCGTAGGTCTGCGGCTTGATCAGCTTCAGGTCTCTTGCCAGCAATAGATGGTATTCGACCTCACTTGCCGATCCCATGGCGATGGAACAGAACCGCGCGAACTCAGCATCTCCGTTGCGTCCGCATCCCTCCGCCAGATTCGCCGGAATGGACGAGCACGCCCGTCTGAGCTGAGACGTTAGCCCATACAATTCCTCGCGCGGAAATGCGGCCGTGGCCTGATAGACCGCCAGGGTCAATTGGTGCGCCTTCTGCCAGACCGTGAGTTGATGAAAATCTTTCAAAGCTGATAGCTGAAAGCTGACAGCTGACAGCTACTAAGGTAGTGGAATCTGAAAGACGAATTCTCAAATTGCTAGCATTTGATAGAGCAGATGAGATGGCTACTGGCAGTCGCGCTTCTGGTGCCGTTGAAAGCGGAAATCGTGTGTGCGCTGGGGGCCGGCGCCGCTTCCTACAAGCCCGCGGCGGATCAACGCCCCAGCGGCGACGCGTTGCAACTGGCTGGCAGGGTGAACGCGGCATTGAAGACGATTTGTGGGGCCCAGTGTCCCACCATGGCTGTCTTGCGCAACGCCACGGCGCCCAATGCCATGCTGATCGCCGATGCTGGGCAGCAGGCAAAGCTGGTGTACGCGCCGCAGTTCTTCGCGGCCGCATACGACAGCTTCGGCGATAGCGGAATCGTTGCGGTGATCGCTCATGTGGTCGGTCATGCCCTGGACGCGACTATGGGAGCAGCCTGGATCAGGAAGAGTTGGACACCGGAGCTACGCGCCGATGCTTGGGCGGGGTGCATTCTGCAAGGCTCGATCCCGGCCTCCAGCCAAGTCTCGCCGCCCTGGCGAAGTATCCCGCGCCTGCTCATCCGAGTTGGAAACTGCGCCTCCCGGCTCTCCGCGCCGGATACACGCAATGTGGCGGAGCCGTCTCAAAATTCGACGCACGGTAGTGAAGGGCGCTCCCGCGGATCAGGCTGCGAAGCCTGAATAGCGCCGCCGCAGGCTCTGAAACTGCTTCTGCCGGACCAGGTGCGCGCGATGCAGCATATACCGCGCCATCACCCCCAGGATCGACATCCCGTAGCGGCAGCTCGCCACAAACGAGCAGGACGACGCTTGCGGGAAATAGCGCGTCGGCACGGGAACTTCGGCGATGCGCATCCCCACATCGATGAATTGCGCGACGATTTCCTGATCGAAGACGAATTTGTCCGAGTTCATCTCCACGTTCACGGACTCCAGGGCTTCCCGCCGGTACGCCCGGTATCCGGTGTGGTACTCCGTCATGCGCAGGCCGAAGACCAGGTTTTCAAGCCCCGTCAGGAAGCGGTTGGCGACATACTTCCACCACGGCATGCCCTGACGCACCACATTGCCGCCCAGCAGGCGCGAGCCGAACACGACATCCGCGCGGCCTTCCTCAATCGGCTTGACGATCTCCGGCAACAGCGTCGGATCGTACTGATAGTCGGGATGCACCATGACCACGATATCGGCCCCGGCGCGCAGTGCCTCGCGGTAGCATGTTTTCTGATTGGCGCCGTAACCGTAATTGCGGTCGTGGACGAAAACTTCCAGCTTGAGCTCGCGCGCAATGCGGATGGTCTCGTCCGAGCTCCCGTCGTCCACCAGAATCACCAGATCCACCAGATCGTGCGGCAGCTCGGCATAGGTCATGCGCAGCGTTTTTTCGGCGTTGTAGGCCGGCATCACCACCACGACCTTGGGTTTCGACATACCTCGAACTCTATGTAAATGATCGACGAGAGGCTCGGCGACAGCAATCAGGGGTTCGCCTCAGCCCAAACCTCCGATCCACCTGCTAACGAAGCGGAGGAAAACGGACGATTTCTCCAGAAGGATGAGGCTATTAGAAGTCCTGATCATGAACCTGGGAGGCGTTTGGCAAGGGATCAGTCAGGATTTTAATCTTTTGGAAATCGCGGTAGTCGCCCTAGGGGTCTGGGCGTGGAAGCGGGGGTGGAGACCGCCCCGGTTTCCGTCCATCGCACTTCCCTGCCCTGGATGGCTCGCGGCCGTCATGGTGGCCGCGGCGGCCCTGGCAGTGCGGCTGGCGCTTCTTCCACTGCTCCCCGTGCCGGTTCCGGTAGTGTCCGACGAGTTCAGCCACCTGCTTCTCGCCGATACCCTTTTGCATGGCCGGGTGGCGAATCTCACACATCCTTTTTGGCAGCACTTCGAAAGCCTCCACATCATCCAGCAGCCGCACTACGTGTCGAACTACTTCCCGGGACACGCCATTATTCTGGCCGCGGCCCGCGCGGCGATGGGCGGTCCGTGGCCAGGAGTGCTGGCGGAGTCCACCGTGTTTCTCGCAGTGCTCTATTGGGCGCTTCGGGGCTGGATGCCGGTGCGCTGGGCGCTGTTCGGGATGGTACTCGCGGCGCTGCGGTTCTCCATCGGGAGCTATTGGGTGAACGCCTATCACGGCGGGTTCCTGGCCGCCATCGGAGGCGCGCTCGTGGCCGGTGCATTTCCACGCTTGCGAGACCGTGCGTCCGTGGCGCTCGGCCTCGCGCTCGGGATGGGTCTGGCGATTCTGGCCGCGACACGGCCGTTTGAAGGGATGTTATTCAGTCTGCCGTTTATCGCCGTCCTGGTCTGGAGACAGCCGCTTCGCTCGGTCCTCAAAACCGGAATCCCCGCAGTCCTGCTTGCGGGCGCGGCCGTCGCCGGTCTGGGCGTCTATTTTTCTCACGTCACCGGAAGCCCTTTCGTGACCACTTACCAGATCAGCCAGAAGACCTACGGTTGGCCGATGGGCCTGGCTTGGGTCAAGCCGCCGAAGATTGAACACCGCCACGTGGAGTTGAAGCGCTACTACGAGTACGAACTGAGCGAGCACGAGAAAGTCGATGGTCCGGTGGATTTCATCGAGTACCTGATGTTCCGAGTGCCTGAATACTGGCGGTTCTTTCTCGGTCCCGCCTTGTCGATCCCACTGCTGATGCTGGGTCGCGTCTGGCGGCGGCAGCGCATGCTCCTGGTCGGGCTGGCCGGTGCAGGCTGTGCCGTGCTGCTGGAAGGCGCGGCCTCGCCGCACTATCTGGCGCCGGCTACGGCGGTGATTGTAGCCGTTCTGGTGGAGTGTTGCCGGCACCTTCGCGCCGCCAGAATCGCGATTCTCCCGTTACTGCTTGCGACCATGGTACTCGTGCTGGGCCTGCGCATCGCGGCACAGAACCTCGGCCTTCCCTACACCCAAAAGCTCAACTATCAGTCGTGGTGCTGCAAGGTGTGGGGCAACATGAATAAGCGCCGGATTACGGAAACCCTCCAGCGCGTCCCCGGAAGACATCTGGTGTTCGTGACGGCGAAGACCGACGAAAACAATCTATTCCAGTGGATCTACAACGATGCGGACATCGACGCGTCTCCCATCGTCTGGGCGCGCGACCTGGGGCCGCAGCGGAACGCGCTACTCCAGGCTCATCTTGAGGGGCGGCAAGTCTGGATGGTGGATCCTAACGTCGAGCCGGCGACTTGCCGGAAATACGAGGAAACACATCAGCTGAAAAGTTTCGCGATTGAGTAAGCCGCGCCCGCCGCCACGCCGCCGATTAAGGTGGTCTGCACCGAGCTGCGCAGCGGAGACGCACCGGTAAAGCGGCCTTTCACGTAGCCGAAGATCGCCAGCGCCACCACCGTCGCCGCCACCGAGAATTGCAGCGCCGTTACGGCGTTCGCCGCCACCATGTAGGGCCCCAGCGGAATCAGCCCGCCGGCGATATAGGCAGCCGCGATGGTCAGCGCGCTACGCGGAGCGCGCCGCGGGTCGGGCTCCTCCAGACCGAGTTCGAAGCGCATCATCCAGTCCACCCAGACCTTGGGCTTCGCCTCAAACGCGGTTAGAATCGAACCGCTCTGGTCGCGGCTCAGTCCGTAAGAATCGAGAATCTCAAGGACCTCGCGGCGCTCATCGTTGGGTCGCTCGACAATCTCCGCCTCCTCGCGCGCGCGTTCGCTGGCGTAGTGCTCGGCATCGCTGCGTGCCGCCAGATACCCTCCGAGCCCCATCGCGATCGAACCAGCTGCGATCTCCGCCAGACCGGCCACTACAATTACGCGCGACACCGCCACGGCCGACAGCCCCGCCGCGAGCGCGAACGGTACAGTCAATCCGTCCGCCATCCCGATGACGACATCCCGCACCGATTCAGAAGAACGAAAGTGAGTCTCTACATGAGGTGTTGCAGGCATTTTGATAAACAGCGATCAGCTATCAGCTGTCAGCTATCAGCGAACGGCGACCAGACTGACGACAGACTGATAGCTGAAAGCTGATAGCTGATAGCTGACAGCTCTTTAGCCGACAGCCTCTTTCTTCAGATACTGCCCAGTATAAGATTCCTTGACCTCGGCAATCTGTTCCGGCGTCCCTTCCGCCACGATCCTTCCGCCGCGATCGCCGCCCTCTGGCCCCAGGTCGATCACCCAGTCCGCGCGGCGGATCACTTCCACGTTGTGCTCGATGATCAGGATGCTCCCGCCGGACCGCAACAGCCGTTCGAACGCGTCCAGCAATTTCGCGATGTCGTCAAAGTGCAGGCCGGTGGTTGGTTCGTCGAAGATATACAGAGTACCTTCGCTGGTGGGCTGCGCCAGGTGAGCCGCCAGCTTCACACGCTGGGCTTCGCCGCCGGAAAGCGTCGTTGCCGATTGCCCCAATCGCAGATAACCGAGGCCTACGTCGTTCAACACTTTGAGCTTCTGCACCAGTCTCGGAGTGCTTGAGAAGAACGACAGCGCCTCTTTAACGGTAAGCTTCAGCACCTCGTGGATATTCAGCGCGTGATAACGGACATCCAGAACGCTCTGCTTATAGCGCGTACCTTTGCAGTCCTCGCAGATCAG
>JBGPHB010000278.1:0-6320 GCA_041484155.1 Bryobacteraceae bacterium | reverse complement strand
TCGCGAAATACTATGGCCCGGATCACATCGGAGAAATCATCGACAACCTTTCGTATTTGAAGGGGCGTCACAATCTAAAAGTGGGCGTCGAGTTCCGCCGCAGCGAGGCGACCGGCGTCGGCACTTTTCTTCGCGGCCGGGGACAGGTCACCTTCGCCAGTGGCGGAACCTTTGGTGGCGTGCCCTTTACCACGCTCGAGAATTTCATGGCCGGACTGACCAGCGGCAATGGACAGATTTTCATTGGCGATCCGCGCCGCGACCTGAAGTCGAAAGCGTATGCGGCGTTCGTGCAGGATGACTGGCGCATCATGCCCAGGCTGGTTCTGAACCTGGGAATCCGCTACGAGTACGTGCCGCCTTTCAGCGAAGGCAACAACCAACTGTCGAACTTCATTCCCGGCACGGGATTTACGCAGCTCGGGAAGAACACCGACCAGATCTTCAATCCCGACAAGAACAATTTTGCTCCTCGCGTGGGTTTCGCCTGGGACGTCTTTGGAAACGGGAAGACCGTTCTCCGAGGCGGCGCAAACATGATGTATGTGAATTCCGGCTGGTGGCAATTTATGTCCCAGCAGGGGCAGAACAATCCCATCACCGGCTTGGGAACCAACCCCAGCGGAGTCCTGCTCTGCCGCGGTGCGGTCAACCTGACCACTCCGGGGTGCGCCGCCGGCGTCGCGACGGATCCGACGGTTGGGACCATTGCCTCCACCGGCGTGCCACTGCTCCCCAATGCGGTGTCGGGCGCACTATCCGGTCAAGTCAACTGGAATCAGACACCCGGAGTTTACGGCGGCAACCTATACCCGAGTGCCAGCGACACTTCCTTCCTCAAGTGCGGAACCAACCGGTTCTGTACCGCGCAGGCGACCGATCCGAACATAAGGATTCCCTACGTGTTCAGTTGGTCTCTGGGTGTCCAGCGAGCGCTGACGAACGGGTTGACGCTGGACATCGGCTACGTTGGCAATCATGCCACCAAGCTGTTGGGCTTGGATTACACTAACACGCCGTTCTACGGATCGGCGTATTGCTTCGGGTATTCGGCCGCGCAGAAGGCAGCAGTAACGGCACTGGGCGGCGCTTGCCCGGCCACGATTACGACCGCGACGAATGGTAACGCCATCGCGGCTCAAGTTGGAAGGCCTCTGAATGCCCAGTATCCGTACCTTTCGTATATCTATACGGTAGAGAATTTGAATTTCTCCAACTACAACGGGTTGCAGACGGCATTGACGCAACGGCCGGTCCGTGGTTTGAGCTACACTCTGGGCTTCACTTTCGCCCATGCGCTCGACCAGGCCAGTAATGAGCGTGGCGGTCCGCTGGGCACTCCGTTCGATTTTCGGCACGACTACTCGAATAGCGATTACGACATCCGCAAACGCTTTACCGCCACTGTCACCTATGCACTTCCCGGCAAGAAAGGGTTTGGACAGATGCTGGAAGGCTGGAAGGTGACCTCCATCATTAGTGCCGCAAGCGCGTTACCTTGGGGCATCCTTGGCAGCCGCGGAGGTGGGAACGATCCTTCCGGAACCCAGGAGTTCAACGACACCTGGAACTTCTACGGGGATCCCGGTGACTTCAGCGGTCTCGGCCGGAAATCGGTTCCGTTCTTTGCCGGCGCCACGGCCATCAACACCGCGGCTTGTAACTCGAAGGTGGGACCTGCCGGGTCGCTGAGTTACATTTCGCTACAGAAATACGGATGCTTTGTGCAGGGCAGTTCGGTTCTGATTCCTCCCGCCATCGGCGACCGCGGCAACGCGACCCGCAATATGTTCCGGGCCACGCCGATGAAGATATGGGACGCCTCGATCATGAAGGACTTCAAGTTCGGCGAGAAGGTGAGTGCCCAGTTCCGAATTGAAGCCTTCAACATCCTGAACCACGTCAATCTCGGCAGCCCGCAGTTCAACGGCGGCGGCGGGAACCTTCCGTTCGCCAGCCAGCAGCAACTGGGCCAGGCGCAAGTCACTCCGGACGTCGGGAACAATAACCCGTCGTTGGGGAGCGGTGGTCCGCGGGAGTTCCAGTTGGGCTTGAGGTTGAGCTTTTAGCGGCGTTAAGCCCGCTCCCTGACGGTCGCGGTTCGGTAGCCCCTCACTGAACCGCGACCGTGAGGGAGCGGGCTGAGAACCCGCGCGGGTCGATAGTGCGCCATAATATCGCAATCCGGGAAGGAGAGATCGCATGACTAATCGACGGCAGTTCCTCAAAGACGCGGCGGCAAGCGCTGGAGTTGTTTTCGCTGGTTGTAATCTCCATGCGCAGCCACGACGGCGACAGGTAATGGTGGGCGGCCGCCGCGTGAGGACTATCGACATTCATGCGCACGTCATCGTGCCCGAGGCGACGGCGCTGATGGGTACCAAGACCGAGCCGACCAACGCCTCCGTTATGACGCCGGGGCGTCTCCAAACCATGGATGAATGGGGCACCGATATGCAGGCCCTCAGCATCAACCCCACCTGGTATTCGGTCGAGCGCGACGTGGTGACCCAGGTCATCAAGGTTCAGAACGAAAAGCTCGCCGAGTTGTGCACCAAGTATCCGGACCGCTTTGTGGCCTTCGCATCGGTGGCATTGCAGTATCCCGACCTGGCCGCCGAGCAGTTGGAAGAAGGCGTCAAGAAGTACAATCTGCGCGGGGCGGCGATTGGTGGGCACGTCAACAGCGACGAGCTGTCCGCGCCCAAGTTCGATCCCTTCTGGAAGAAGGCGGAGGAACTAGGGTGCCTGATTTTCATGCATCCCCAGGGAATCCCGGAACTCCAGAAAAGGTTCCAGGGCGGCGGCGGGCTGGCCAACACCATCGGCAATCCGCTCGAAACCACGATGTTCCTGTCGCATCTGATTTTCGACGGGACCCTGGATCGTTTTCCCGGGCTCAAGATCTGCTCGGCTCACGCGGGCGGGTATCTGCCCTCCTACAGCGCCCGTTCGGACTACGCCTGCGTGAGAGCGCCTGACAATTGCAAAATCAAGAAACACCCCTCGGAGTATCTGCGGCAGCTCTACTTCGACTCGATGGTTTTCACGCCGGAGGGGCTGCGTCATCTGGTCGTGGAGTGCGGCGCCAGCCAGATCATGATTGGGACCGACTATCCTTTTCCGTGGAGCACGACGACCGTCGATCACGTCCTCAACACACCCGGCCTGAGCGACGACGACCGGCGAGCGATCCTGGGAGACACCGCGGCGAAATTGTTGCGGATCTCTTCGTAGAACTCCGTTCGGCTTCGTGCCAGAAATCCATCGCAGGCCCCATCTAGCCGATCTGCAAAGTGGCCAACGCCTCGAATTGTGCTATTCTTTTCAAAATCGGAGAATCTAACCGTGATCCGTCTTGCCGCGTACGCTGCTGTGGGCGCTGCCCTCGCGATTAGTGCAACCGCGGGTGAACCGGACTACCACTGCCCCATCTACGCGGCTCCGCAACGCCTCGCGGATCAAGTGCGTATTGCCCGCCAGGTGGAGTTTCACAGATTCTCGCGCGCGGCCCAAAAGCAAGCTGAACGGCCCGCTGTTGCGATCCCGTCCAGCGTGAACTTTATCGACGATTACATCTTCGGAAAGATCGCAGCCGATGGCCTGCCCGTGGCTCCACCCACCACCGATCAGGAGTTTCTTCGCCGCATCATGCTGGATCTGACCGGGCGAATTCCCACTGCCGCACAGGTGGACGCCTTCGTCACGGACTCGACCGCGGACAAGCGCAACGCCATGATTGACTCGCTTCTCGGCTCCTCTGCTTACGTCGACCGCTGGGCGCTGTGGTGGGGCAACAAGTTTCAGGTGGGCAGCAACTATTACAACCTGGTCAGCATTACCAGCCGCAACCGCTTCTATTTTTACCTGCGCGACATGGTGGAACGTGACCGTCCTTACAATGAATTCGCCGCGCAAATGATCACGGCCGCTGGCGATTCCCTGACCAACGCGCCGGTCAACTATCTGGTGCGCGGCTATCAACCGGGCGATCCTATCCAAGATACCTGGGATGCCATCACAAACAACATCACCACCAACTTCCTAGGTGTGCAAACCCAGTGCGTCTCCTGCCATAACGGACGCGCCCATCTGGAACCCATCAATCTTTACCTGCTCGCGCGCAACCGCACGGATTTCTGGCAGCAGTCCGCATTCTTTTCACGCCTCAATCTTGGCCAGGAGCCAGTCAACGCCTTTGGTGCTTCGGCCCGCCTGATTGTTAGCGACCGCGGCGCGGGGGGATACTCGAGCACGGTACCCTCGAATAATCCCGGTCCGCGGCCACCTCGCAAGGGCGGGCCCTACACACCCGCGTACATGTTCACGGGCGCGACCCCGAGCACGGGCGACTGGCGCGCGGAGCTGGCGAACCTGATTACCTCCGACCGCCAGTTCGCACGTGCCACCGTCAACTACTTATGGGCGGAGCTGTTCAGCGTCGGTATCGTCGATCCGCCTGACAATTGGGACCTGGCCCGCATCGATCCTAAAACTCCGCCGCCTGCGTCAAGCGGCTTCGCTCTCCAGCCGACGCACCCCGAACTACTGGAAGCGTTGGCCGACGAGTTCATAAGCAGCGGCTACAGCATTCGGCACATGATTTCGCTGATGGTGCGTTCCAATGAGTATCAGCTCTCCAGCCGGCCGCCCGACGGATGGAAAACGGCCTACAGCGCATACTTCGCCAAGCACATTCCGCGCCGTCTGACCGCGGAACAGATCTACGACGCCGTGACCACGGCCACCGGCACAGCGACTCCGATGTACGTCGAAGGTTTCGACGCGCCTTTGATGTATGCCGCACAGTTGCCGGACACCACCGAGCCGCGCAGCGATTTCAATGTGACCAACTTCCTGAGCCAGTTTGGCCGCGGCGACTGGTTCAACGCACCGCGTAATTCCACCTCAACCATCCTTCAGGCGCTGTTTCTGATGAACGACAACCAGATCAATGCCCGGACGTTCGCGTCGCGCGATGGCAGCCGGAGCACACGCGTGGCCACGCTGCTCGCTTCGAATTTAAGCGAGGACGAGATGGTGCGGCAGCTCTTTCTCTCCGCCCTGGGCCGGGGTCCAACCGACGACGAAAGAGCGGCCATGCAGCGCAACCGCGCTTCCCGAGGTTCGCGCGAGGATTGGCTCTCCGACCTGCAATGGGCGCTCCTCAACAAGTTGGATTTCCTGTTCAATTATTGACGCCCGGAAGGAGACGAACGATGCCACCCCGACCTGATCTTAGCTCTCTCACTCGCCGCAAATGGCTAGCCGGAGCCACCGGTCTCGGAGCGCTGGCTGCACTTCAGCAGCGCGGCTATGCGGAAGTTACTTCCGGCGGTTCGATCACCCGCGGAACTGCCCGCGCCGTCATTCTGGTCAATTTGGTGGGCGCACCCAGCCATCTCGACACTTTTGACGTCAAGGATGCCCCGTGGAATCCTCCGGACGCGAATCTGCAACCCGGCACGGGCGGTATCGTGCTTTCGCAAACGATGTTTCCGGGCCTGCTGCGCACGTCTTCCGACTTGCTACTGCTCCGCTCCGTGCAGAGTTGGGAAGCCGCTCACGAGCGCGGCCAGTTCTACCTTCAGACGGCACATCCGGCCAATCCTGCCTTTGTCGCCGAGACCCCCAACATGGGCTCGGTGGTAGCGCTTGAAAGAGGTGGCACAGGCCTGCTGCCTCCCTTCCTTGCCCTGAATGGCAGTCCCACTCAAGGCGCGAAGTTTCTCGGCGGTAAGGATGAGCCAATGTCCGCTCCGGCCAATCCCGGTGGACTGAACACGCTGCAGCACAACTTCTTTGGAAGCGCCAGCGCGAGCCAGGCGCGGTTCGAAAGCCAGTACAAGTTACTGCTCGATCTTGATAACGGCCTGCGCTCCGCGCCCTACGATCAGTCCATGGCCAACCACGCCGACTATTACACAGCGGGCAAGGCGTTGATGTACCAGCCCTCCATCATTCAGATCTTTCAGTTTAATGACGCCGACAATCAGCGATACGGCAACTCCAACTTCGGCCGCGCCTGTGTCGTGGCGCGCAACGCCATACAGGCCAAGGCAGGCACCGTATTTGTCAGTATCAACCACGGCAACTGGGACACGCATCAGCACATGTTCGACAAGGCCTACCAGCCGAACATGTACCAGTTATGCGGCGATCTCGACAATGGCATTTCCAACCTAGCCGCGGATCTGAGGGCCTCGGGCGATTTGGCGCAAACCCTCATCGTGATGCTCGGCGAGTTCGGGCGCACGCCAGGACCGCTGAACCCGTTGGGGGGGCGAGACCATCACAAAGACGCGATGGCGGTCGCCATG
>JBGPHB010000277.1:0-6327 GCA_041484155.1 Bryobacteraceae bacterium | reverse complement strand
GTTGCATGGAAGACAGGATGGTGTCCTGGCCATGTTTGTTGGCGATCAATTGATCGATGGTGACGCCCAGATAGGGACTCACCGCGTTTCTTCGTGGGCGGGTGCCGGATAGTAAGACCGCGCCGCGCGCATGGTCGCCGCCGGGTTCGTCCAGATTGGCCATCGCCTCGGGCATATCGAGTCCGGTGATGAGAACCACGCGGTCGCGGAACGGCTCCAACGGCTTCGTGATGAACGAAAAATCGAAGTTGGCGCCTTCCTGCAACGGGCTCCAATACCCCGGCGCCGCGCCATGCGGATGCCAGATGCCGACAAAGCGTTTCACGGGGTTGGCCGCGGTCTGGCGCAGGGGCGTTTGTGCCGGCACCATAGAGTCGAGCAACGGTAAACCCAACGTCACGCCAACACCGCGCAAAAACGTGCGGCGAGCGATGTGCTTCTTGGTGATGAATCGCATTACTCCGGCCTCCTAAGAGAACAATGTGGGGCAGCCAGTCATGGCGGCGAGCCGCCCTCCAGGCCGGCTTTCTTGTCCCGATGCGGTCGAAAAAAGCCGGCACGAAAGCCGGCTTGCCGGCAGGACTGCCCGCCCCACCTGCCGTCGGGTCAATTGGTTGTGGCTATGCTGCTCTGTACTACTAAAGCCCGAAATCTTCGCAGGATGCGAAAATTTGACGGCGTGCATTTCCGAACGGAACCCCGCCCTGACGGGCGGGGCTTGTCGGGCGTTTACAACACCCCGCAAGCCCCGCCCGTCAGGGCGGGGTTCGGCTGGTACAACTCTTTGGTTGTGGCTATGCTGCTCTGTGTTCATTTGTGTTCATTCGTGGCCGTCCTCATATGAAATGGTGCGCTCTTGATCACACCCATCAGGATCGCAGAGAACTTATCATTATTCTTGTCCGCATCCCGCACAATCGCGCGGATCACGGGCATATCCTCGTATTCGACCCCGCGGCCTAGCCCGTAGGTCATCAGCTTCTCGGTGATCATCCGGACAAACTGGGGCGAGTACCGCAGCAGCGCCTGCCTCAGCTCGATCGGGCCATTGACCTTGGTGCCATCCCACAGTTCGGCGGACGAATCGATCGCGACTCCTCCCTCGCCTCCCTGCCTGGTTCGCCACTTTGCGTCCGCATCGAAGTTTTCCAGGGCGAAACCGATCGGGTCCATGAGTCTGTGGCAACTCGCACAAGGCTCATTCTTCCGGTGTAGCGTCATCTGCTCGCGCAAAGTAAGAATCTTTTCAGGTCCGCCCTTGGTGTCTTCCAACGCGGGAACGTTCGGCGGAGGTTCCGGAGGAGGAGTCCCTAGGATGTTTTCCAGGACCCACACGCCTCGCTTGACGGGTGAGGTCCTGAAATTCTGAACCCACGTGACCGACAGGAAGCTCCCCTGACCGAGCAGTCCTCGACGGTAGTCCAGCTCCGGCCCGAGAGTCACGCGGCGGAACTGAGACCCGTAAATATTGGGGATGCCGTAGTGCACGGCGAGCCGCTCATTGAGATAGGTGTAGTCCGCGGTCAAGAGGTCAACGACGCTTCGATCCTCCCGCAGGATGCTCTCAAACAGCATCTCAGTCTCGCGCCGGAAACTCTTCCGCAACTCGTCGTCCCAGTTGGGATAGAACACGCCATCCGGCGAAGTGGCTGGCAAATTCCTTAAGTACAGCAATTGATCGGCGAAGTTTTCGACCAGTGCCTGGGATCGAGGATCGACGAGCATGCGCCGCACCTGTTGCTCAAGGACGGGGGAAGTGTGAAGCTTCCCCTGGCTGGCGATGTTGATCAGTTCGTCGTCCGGGATGCTGCTCCACAGCAGGAAGGACAAACGAGAAGCCAGTTCGAGGTCGGAAATGCGATAGGGTTGACCGGTCACTACCTTGGCCGGTTCTTTTTCCGCGCGAACCAGAAATTGCGGGCTTGCCAGGATTCGCCGCAGCGCGAGCTCGATGCCGTCGTTAAACGTGCCTTCACGGCGGCCCTGTTGATAGAAGCCCCACACCCACTCCATGTCCTGCGGAGTCGCGGGCCGCCGATACGCGCGGCGCAACAACGTTGAGAAGATTTCCTTGGCGCAGGGTTCCTCTTGACTGGCATTGGCCGGCCGGCAGTTGAAGACTTTGCGAATGCTGGGCGAGCTTTCCGGACGCATCGCGGTGAAGGGCCCTTGAATCCTCAACAGACCTATGGCCGGGTAATACTGCAACTGAGGGATGCTGTTATTCTCGAGCGACTTTCGTTCGTACTGCTTGATCAAATCCAGGGTGGGCCGGTAGTTCGTGGCGAGGAACGTTGCCCCGACCTTGTGCGTGCCGGCTTTCACCGGGACCGTAATTTCCAGGGACCCATCGGCATCGGCCTGCATTCCCTGGCTCAACCCCACGCCGACGTAATCGAAGAGCTTGACTCTCTCGCCGTCAATCAGAAGCTCCAGTTGCTCGCCGGGCACATACTTGCCGAGACCGAAGTTCTGGATCGAAAATTTGTACTCGCCGTCGGCAGGAAAGCTGTGGCGAACCAGCATTCCGCCGCGGGTGCCAAACGGCAGACCCTCGATGTGCTGATTCTGTGAGGTATCGCCCGGCGCGATATAGGCCGATTCCGTTGGCGTTTTCCAATAGCCGACCGCCATGCGGGCGACCCTGGTCGCCGCGGTCATATAGGCTTCGAGCAAGGTCGGAGAGATCGTTAACGAACCCGCGACGTTGTCAAAACCTCGGGCCGAATCGTCCGGCGGCAGAAGCGTGGTGGCGTCGATCTCGAGGTCGAGAAGGTCGCGGATGACGTTGGCGTATTCGGTTCGGTTGAGTCGATGGAGGACGATCGATCCCGGATTCACGCGGCCTGCCGCTTTACGATCGATTTCCGTTTCCATCCAATCCCGGAGCCCTTCGTACTCGGCCAACGGTGGCCGCCGCACGCCCGGCGGGGGCATCAGGCCAGCGCGAAGCTTTCGCACGACCTTTTCCCATAACTCCGGGTGATCCCCTATGGTTGAGAGATCCAGGTTTTGAAGGGAAAAATTGGCCGTTTTCAATTTGTCGCTGTGGCAGGTGACACAGTACCGGTCGAGAAGCGCGCGTTGCGCGGTGGCCGCCGCAGGCTGCTGTCCCGATAAGGGGGCAACAGCTAGCATTAGCAGGCCACCGAACATAAATGCTGTTTTCATCGGCCACTTTCTCATGCCCGTAAGTCTTTAGAAAATTTACCCCTTCCGGGCTGCCGGCAACAATGATCCATTATGATCGCGGTTACCGTTTGTTTCAAGGGGTACTTAGCGGCGCGACGAATGCCGCACGGCCGGTCCGGTACTTGACGCGCCACTGTGTCACTCCGGAAAGCGCAGGCTCACTGGACCAACAGGAGCCTGGCAGTCTTGCCAAAAAGAATGATATGTTTCGTGTTCTTTGGATCGCTCAGTAGACATTCTTGTTGACACAAAACATAACAAAATGGTATGGTTTGTGTGTACTCAATCGCTCTGTGGGCAAAGAGATGAGCACGAAATATAACATCCCAAGGAAGACTGTCGGACGCCAGACCGCGAGCCTTTTAGCCGGGCTCTATGATCGCTCCCAATCGACTTTTACCCTTGCCGATGCCCAGGAGATCACCAGCCTCAGTTCACATCTGGCCAGCAGCCTACTTCACAAGGCGGTGCGGCGCGGGCTGGTCTCGCGGCTGAAACCAGGCCTGTTCGTTATCGTTCCCCCGGAGCTTGGGAGCACCGCCGAATACGCCGGTGACCCGTATCTCACTGCCCGAAGGCTGGCGGGGACTGCTCCCTGTTTCATCTCCCATGCCTCAGCCATGGAAATACACCGGATGGTGACTCAGCCTCAGTTCGTCGTCTTCGCCTCCAGTTCGAAGCGGATACGAAGCCGTACTCTCCACGGAACCGAATTCCGCTTCATCTTCATTCAGCCAGAGCACTATTTCGGCACGACAAAACACTGGGTCACGAAGCAGGAATCCGTGGAAATCAGCGATCTTGAACGCACCGTCATCGACGGCCTTCGCCAGCCGGAATACTGCGGCGGCATGACGGAGGTCGCCAAGGGCCTGTGGATGCGTCATCTCGACATGCATGCGACGAAGCTTGTCGACTGTGCGCTTCGCCTCGGGATCGGAGCCGTCATACGCCGCCTTGGCTACCTGCTTGAGTTGTACGCGATCGCGCCGGCAAGCGAACTGGCAAGATTGCGAAAAGCCCTCACCGCTACTTACGTTCCGCTCGACCCTATACTCCCGAAGGAAGGTCCGCACTTGCGCCGCTGGCGTCTTCAACTTAACATCGCGCCCCAGGAAATCGAAACGATCCGGACAAGTTAAATGATTCCGCAAAGAAACCTCTCGCTTCTCGCAAACAGACTGGCAAAGGAAGGCGGACGCCGGATTCCCGAGAGCGTGCTCGAACGGGACTACTGCCTCGCCTGGTTCTTGTCGGCCCTCGCGGAATCGGACCTCAAACCGATTCTGGGGTTCAAAGGCGGAACCGCGCTGAAGCGATGCTATTTCGGGGGCGATCGCTTTTCGGAAGATCTTGACTTCACTCTCACCGAGCCAACCGCGTTTGACGAGTTGGTGAGGAGACTTACACCGGTTTACGCCGCAGTGCGCGAGGCCTCTGGCATTGTCTTCAACTTCGATCGCGAAGACCGCCAGAAGCACGACAACAGCTACACTTTCTACCTCCGATACATCGGGCCCTTGCCCAGCGGCAATGACCTGAAGGTGGACATCACTCTGCGTGAGCTACTGGCCTATCCACTCCGGGAGTGCCCCATTCTCCGCGGCTACGAGGAATTCACGGACCTTCCCGAGAAGCGGCTTCTGCGGGTCTATTCGCTGGAGGAAATCGCCGCCGAGAAAGCGCTTGCGCTCGCAGATCGAGCACGCAATGAACCACGGGACCTCTACGATCTGTGGTACCTCACGTCGAACGAAGGGATCGAGCTTGGCGCGCTCGCGGATGCGATGCGGCACAAGCTTGAGTTTCGTGGAAAGCCGTTCAAGGGCACCGCGGAAGCCATCCGCAATAAAGAGGCTCGGCTAAAAGCGCTATGGTCAAATCGTCTGGCGCATCAGATGACGATGCTGCCGGAATTCGATGAGGTGTTTCGCCGTGCAACGAACGCTCCGGCAGGCGGACATCCCGTAGAACCTCTCAGCTTCTTCTCCTAGCCATTCAGTTCTCGTCTGCTCCGCTACTGCTCCATTTTTTCTAAGGTAGCCCACTACCAAATCGTCTGAATTCTTGACGCGCGAATATTCCGGTCCCTACTGATCACCGGCACTCCGTACCGGAGTCCCGTCGCCGCGATAATGCGGTCTGGCATGTCCGGAACTTCGTCGCGGCTGATGGACGCCATCTGTTGGGCTACCGACGCGTCCACCGGCAATTCGTGCAGCGGGTACTCCGGGTCGAACAGGCCGCGAACCAAGTCTTGAACTGCCGTGGTGGGAATGCGGCCCTTCTCGGCGAGGTAGACCATCTCGACTAGAGAGATCGAGGACACGCCGATCTGGTCGCCGGCGCGGAAGGCCTCTTCAATCGCTTGGCGCGCACCCGCGGAAAGCCTGGGGTTGTCGAACAGATACCAGACCGCGGTGTGCGTGTCCGCGACCGCCGAAATCATGCGATATCGTCTCGACCAAACGTCGAAAACATCTCCGCCCGGTTTTGGTCAATGTCTTCTTCAGAGGGGCCAGGGCCATACTGCGCCCAAATCCCGAGGAGGGATTTCTTCGGCGTTTTAGCTGGCGGGGCCTGCTCGGGATCAGAGGAAAGAATCGGCTCGATCGCCTGGCGAACGACCTGTTCCGGCGTGGTGCCAGCAGCCCGCGCCTTCGCCATCAGTTTGGCTTCTTCTGCCTGTGTCAATGGAAGTGTGAGCTTCATTGTCGTGTCGAGCAGCCTTCCCGACCCCTCATCGTACCAGTCCGATTCGACGCTGTCATGGCGGGTTGGACGGGACGGGCTGATACAACCCTCCGTTCGCCACAATCGGCAACCCAACATTACATAGGCGAAGAGGAGCCGAGTATAGGACGACCACCCTCTGCCGAGAGGAGCGCTAAAAGGGATTCATCCGGAACAATCGTCCACTGTTTCCGACGTCACTCAACTCGAGGATGATTTGCGCGGGATCGAACTCCAGACGGTGACCCTCCTGATCGACGGGCATCTCGGCTTGAATTACGCTGAAGATCGATTGCACGCCTGTCTCGCCAGCGAATTCCTTTAGCAGCTTCAGCAGAGCAAACTTTTCACTTCGATCAAAAACGGCTCAACGTCGAAGTTGACGACTTCGCCGCGGATTTC
>JBGPHB010000276.1:0-6328 GCA_041484155.1 Bryobacteraceae bacterium | reverse complement strand
GGCTCGATCGGCGAAGGCTCGGCCGGATGCTCGATTTCCTTGCGCCGCAGGGCTTCGGCGTCGAAAGGAAACTCCATGAAAGAAAACGGAGTAAAAACATCCCCATACCAGAAGAAAAATCCGGCGCTGTCTTGCTGGGGCGAAGTGCGGATTAAGAGGACCACGTTCGTCGGGTCAGCGAAGTGGTCCCGGACCAGGTCGATCTCCGCCTCTCGAAGTTCTAACGTGCCCCGCGACTGAGTCCGGAAATAGCCGACCACGGACATCGGATGGACTGCCTTCTCGTCCAAATCCGCTGTGGCCCGGCGCAGGCGTTCCAGTTGAGAGATATTCAGGCTGTACGGACCGTCGGATGGCGTATCCGAGGGGATACTAACGTAGTCGTGGATGCGAACGGTGGCCGAGGTCTTTCCCGCGTGCCCGAGCAGAATGCCGCCAACCTCACCATGCCCATCCACTTCGGCCTGGAGCCGCGAGATGAGGCGAAACGGGACGTCGATGCTGATGGGCGCTCCACGAAAAGTCCAGGTCCACGTATTCGCCGCCGGCCGCGCGGTGGAATCGGACACGGTCTTGGGCGATGGCGACAAACGCATAGGACCTCTCGCGAAAGAGCGACCACCGCCAGTTTAGAGCCATGCGCCCGGACACACCATCCTGCGGACGTACCGGTACTGCTACAACTCCGAAAATCACTCAAGCCCCGAAACAATAGAGCTTTCCGTCCTGCGATCCTATGACGATGCGGCCTTGGGCAATGGCGGGTGAGGCGGAGAGGGGCGCGCCGGCCTCGAACTCCCAGAGCTTGGACCCTGTGGCGAGGTCCAGTACATAGAATCTCCCGTCGTTCGATCCGATGTACACACGCCCGTCGACCACCGCTGGTGACGACTCGACGCGTGACCGCGTTTGAAAACTCCATAATGCCTTGCCGGTCTGAGCGTTCAGGCAATGCACGAATTTGTCGCGGCCGCCAAGGATGACTTTGCCGTTGACGACTGCCGCGGAAGAATAGAACGGGAACTGGCGATCCTTGTTCTCATACAGCCAGATCTGCTTCTTGGTTTTGAGACTGAAGCCGAGAACATTGTTGTCGAACGTGCCGAAGTAAGCCGACTGCCCGGGGACCAGAGCGGGAGACGCGCCGGTGTAGGAGCCGGTGTTGATCGAGACCATCTCTTTGCCGTCAGTGATGCGGATGCCGCGCAGCACGCCATCGCAGCCTGAAATATACGCGAGTCCCCCGGCCACGCTCGCGGTGGCGTGTACTGGACCGTTGGTCTTGACCTGCCAGATCATCTTGCCGTCTGCTAGCGAGAGGCAATAGAGGCTGCCATCATAGGAACCGACGATGACCCGATCCTCGACGATCACAGGAGAGGCTTTCACCTCACCAGTGGCGGCGAAGGTCCACAATCCCTTGCCGTCCTTCGCGTTCACTGCGTGGATCGTGCCCGAAAGATCGCCGACGACCACAATTCCAGCGTGCACGGCCGGAGATGATTCACCGATGCCGTCCTTCACCTTGTATTTCCAAAGCAGCTTTCCGTCGGCGAGGTTCACGGCGATCAAATCGGACGACTGCGAGCCCACATACACGACTCCATCGACGATCGCGGCCGAAGACTCGATGGATTCGCCGGCGTCGAACGTCCATAGGAGCTTCAAGGTCTTCGGAACGGGTGAGGTGGTAACGCCGGTGAGGCTCGGGTTGCCGCGGAACTGCGGCCAGTTGTCGTCGGCAGCGGCACTCAGCAGGGATGTCAGGACAGCGAGAATTAGTATGCCCATTGGTAAATCTCAAGAGCGGCGGCGGCATCAAAAGGACGAGGGTTGAAGCGGCCGGCCCATTGCGCGCTCGCCTCCTCGGCCAGGCGCGGCAGTGCCTCTTCGGGCACTGACGCTTCGTGCAAAGAACCTGGGAGTTCCGCGAGCTCGGCGAATTCGCGCAGTTTCTTCACCAGGTCGCCGGCGTGCAACTCATGATACTGATGGGTACCGTTCCACTTCACCACGTGTGGGAGCAGGAGGGAGATCGCCACGCCGTGGGGAACCGCGTAATCCGCCGTCAGCGGAGCGGCGCATGCGTGCGCGGCGCCGAGCATCGAATTCTCGATGGCGAGACCGGCGAAGTGCGCTCCCAGAAGCATCGCGCCACGGGCGTCGATGTCGAGGGAATCCTTGAGGACCCGCCGGTAGCCCCCGCTCAGCAGTCGCCAGGCGTCCCGCGAAAAACATTCGGAAAGAGGAGTGCGGCGCGTGCTCACGAAGGTCTCAATGGCGTGTGACATCGCATCGTAGCCGGTGGCGGCGGTCAGGGAAGCCGGTTGCGTAACCGTCAGCTTGGGGTCGAGGATCGCCACCCGGAATGCCGCCTTCGCGTCCCCGCAAGGCATCTTGACGTGAGTTTCGGCGTCAGAGATCACGGCGTAGCTCTGGGCTTCGCTACCGGTTCCCGCGGTGGTGGGCACGCCGATCATCGGCAGGAGTGGGCGCGAAGCCTTGCCGTAACCCCAGTAGTCGCGCATCGTGCCGCCGTTGGTGAGCACGAAGTTGATGCCCTTGGCGCAGTCCATCGAGCTGCCGCCGCCCAGGCCGACGATCAGATCGATCGCGTCCGGAGCCGCCAGGGCGCGGCCGGCTTCGACCATCGCGGTGGTCGGGTTCGCCTCGAAATCGTGGAACGCAAATACATCCATGCGGCGTGCCCGGAGCGCGCGTGTGGCTTCCTGAACGTACCCGGCTTCGACCATTCCTCGATCGGCGACCAGCAGGCAGCGCGTGCCGCCCAACTCACGGGCCACTTCGCCGAGCCGGGCGAATTCGCCGGCGCCGAATAGGACTCGGGTTCGAGGGCGGAAGTCGAAGGGCGTCATTTCGAGTCCTGAAGCGCGAACAGGTAGTGTTGCGTCCGGTAGAGCAGTGTTCGCGCGGTGATAGCTGGCGTGGCCATGGCTAGATCGCCCATGTGATTCTCCGCCAGAAGCTCATATTCGGGCCCCGCTTTCACGACGTAGACTTCGCCGTCTTCATCGGTAAAGTAGATTTTCCCGCCTCCGCCGACGGGCGACGCAGTGAAGTAGCCGCCATTTCCGAGGCGCTGCTGGTAGATCTTTTCGCCGTTCCGGGCGCGGTAGCAGGTAAGGAGGCCGTTGCCCAGGATGATGTACAGATACTCGCCATAGACGAGCGGCGTGGATAGATACGGCGCGCCTCGCTGCTGCGTCCAGGCGATTTGCCGTGTCGACGTTGCGTCCTTCGCGGGAGTGATGTCCCCGCGCGCGCCGGGCCGGATCACATAGATCGGCTGGATATAGCGCGAATACCCGCTGAAGGCGAAGATCAAGTCGTGCGCCACGAAGGGAGTAGGAACTGAGATCATGGATGTGCCCTTCAGCTTCCACAACTCTTTCCCAGTGAGCGGATCGTAGCCGCGGATGTACTCCGCGCCGTTGGTGACAAGCTCGGCGCCGGTCTTGCCTTCGTAAATTCCGGGCGTTGACCAGGAGGGGATGGCCTCGTGGTACGTGCGCCAGACGGGTTTTCCAGTGTCGACGTCAAAGGCGGCGAGGAATGAGCCCTTGATCTGATCGCATTGCACGATCGCGAGGTTGTTGTAGATGATGGGGGAGCTGGCGTAGCCCCACTTGTAATCGGGCAGGTCGAACGCGGCTTGATCGAGCACGCCCAGGTCCTGCTTCCACAGCAGTTTTCCGTCCAGGTCGAAGGCGTACAAACCCTCGGAACCGAAGAACGCGATCAGGTGTTTGCCATCGGTGGCGGGGGTGGCGGCGGCATAGGTGTTGTGCGGGTGGCGCTCCACGCGGGGTGCGCCGGAGTAGACCAGTGTGTCCCACGCGACTTTTCCGGTTGCCTTGTCGATCGCCATGACGCGGAACTGATGTTTCGAAACATCGGTGCGGCGGTCGAGGTCGCCGATGAGCGGGTATTGCAGGACGGTATTGGGATCGGAGCTGATGGCGGTGGTGAGGAAGATACGGTCGCCCCAGACTATCGGGCTGGAGTGAGAGAGACCGGGAATGGCGGTCTTCCACGCCACATTCCTGCCCTTGTCGACATTCCACGACGAAGGCAGTTTCGCATTTTCGACGACTCCGAGCGCCCGATCGCCGCGGAACGAAGGCCAATTCTGTGCTGGCGCGAGCCCGGAGGCGGCAACGAGGGCGCAGGCGATCCGGCTCAGCATCTCACAAACCAGGATACAGCAGGCGCTTCACGCCATCGACGCACAAGATGGCCGCGTGCTTGGAGGCGAGTTCGAGACCGCCGACCAGTTCTTCGACGATCACCGGAGTGAGGGCCTTGAGCTCTTGCTGAGACTTGCCAATCATCCACTCGGTGAGCGCGGAGGAGGCTGCGATCGAGGCTGTGCATCCGCGGGTCTGGAAGCGGGCCTCTACTACCCGATCATTCTCAAAGCGCGCGGAGAGGCGGAGCATGTCGCCGCAGGCGGGGTTCGTGACGTCGACCTTGACGGCCGGGGGCGGGAGTTCCCCGGCGTTGCGAGGGTTGCGGAAGTGGTCCAGCAGACGCTCGCTGTGCATTCGTGCTTCAATTATCGCGTAGGGGTGACCGCTATGGTGGAAGGAACCGAAGACGACGATTGGAGACGCATGAGTTTGGAGCGCTTCGGAGCCGCGTACGCGGAGGAGGATTCAGTATACGAAGAGCTCGCTGATGCACCTCAAAACGTTCGAGAATGACAAGCTGAAGCATGTCTCACATTGGTGGGGCATGCTTCAGCTTGCCATTAAGGTTTTTCAGCGACCTGCCAGAGAACGGTTGACTCAATGACGGAAGCGGTGCTCGTTGTCGCCGCGGTGATCGAGCGGGATGGACGGGTTTTGATCGGCCAGCGGAAGCGCGGGGGACGGCATGCGCTGAAGTGGGAGTTTCCCGGCGGGAAGGTCGAGCCGGGTGAGGATTCCCGAGATGCGCTGGTGCGGGAACTGCGGGAGGAGCTGGGAATCGAAGCGCGGATCGGGGAGGAGATATACAGTCGCGAAGTGCGCTACGGAGACGGGCCGTCAATACAGCTCCGGTTTTATCGGGTGACTGAGTTTACCGGGGAGCCTCTGAATCTGGACTTTGAACGGATCGTGTGGGAACAACCGGCGAAGTTGACGGGGTACGATTTTCTGGAAGGGGATGTCGAGTTCGTGCGGAGGCTTAGTATTGGTTTAACCCCGCCCTGACGGGCGGGGCTTGCAAACGGACGAGGAGCCCCGCCCGTTAGGGCGGGGTTTTCTTCAGAAATGTACCGCAAACTCGGCGGCACGCGCCAGCATTGCGTCCAGGTCCTGTCGCGAATAATATTTGCCGCGCATCACGACCGCCTCGATCTTCTGGGTATTGCGAATGTCGATCAGCGGGTCGGCATTCAGGAGTACCAGGTCCGCTGA
Source organism: Bryobacteraceae bacterium (assembly GCA_041484155.1). GTDB lineage: Bacteria > Acidobacteriota > Terriglobia > Bryobacterales > Bryobacteraceae > Palsa-187. The sequence goes on along the minus strand of JBGPHB010000276.1, from coordinate 905 downwards.
CTTGCCCACATCCACGGTTCCCATTTCGTGCAACCGGCCGAAGTATTGCGCTGGACTTCGGGTGGCGGATTGCAGAGCCTTGATCGGCGCGAGGCCGGATTCGACCATCAACGCGAGTTCCTGATGGAGGCCGAAGCCGGGAAGCACTGGATTCCAGCCGTTGGTATCCGTTCCGGCGAGGAACTCGACACCGGCGCGATGCATTTCGCCCACCAGTTGCTTATGCCGCTCCAGCAACTCGTGGATGCGTGTGTTCAGGGCTGCGTACGCTTCGGGCGAAAGGTCCCGCAGAAAGAAAGTCTTTTGCGGGTCCCAGGAATCTTTCCACGCCGGCAGCAGATACCGGCGGCGCGGGTCGTTGACGAAATCCTCGTCGCGGGCGCGGGCGAATCCGGAGAGCAGCGCCAGGGTGGGCGTTTGCCAGGTCCCGTTCCTGACGAACGTGCGGAACAGGTCCGAGGCTTTCTGCTGGTTGCAAGTATCGAACGCCGGGAAGGCCAGCAGGCGCATTCGCTCCTCGCCAGAGATCTGCTGGCTGAGCATGATGCCTACGCGCTCCATACGCAGCTCATCCTCACGGGTGGAGCAGGCGAGCAAGATGTTGTTCAAGTGTTCCTGGCTGCGCTGGCCTGCATCGGACGCTTCCGCCGGGCTCACGGCTTCTGGGACGTGCCCCGCAAATGGTATCCCGACGGCGCGGGCCTCCTGAGCCAGGGCGAAGTAGGCGTCGCGCGGAACGCTGCTGTAGACTTTCAAGAAGTCGACACCACTCTCGGCCAGCACGTGCACGGCGAAGCGTGCTTGTTCGGGCGTCGCCACTGCGAATGCTCCGGGCGGGGGCTGACCGTTGGAGAGCATCGGCGGCCCGTCAATGAAACCGGAAGCGACGATGCGCGGGACGTCAG
>JBGPHB010000275.1:0-6336 GCA_041484155.1 Bryobacteraceae bacterium | reverse complement strand
GTGGTTGAGGAAATGAGAAAGAAAATCAACATTGTCCCGGTGGCCCCCGCGCCCGGCGGTGCGAATCGTACGGTACCCGCGTTCGGCGTGCAGTTCTCCTACGAGGATCGAAATAAGGCGCAGAAGGTAGTGCAGGATCTAGTGGGCAAGTTTCTCGACGAAAGCACGCGCAACCGATCGAGCGCCGCGTTTCAGACCACCCAATTCATGCAGGACGAGTTCGACCGCGCCAAGAAAGAGTTGGATGATGTGGAAGGCCACCTCGCGACGTTCCGCCAGGCGAACAACGGACGCCTTCCGGACCAGGCGGACGCCAATATGCGACAGCTCGCGGCGCTACAAAATCAAGCGACCATGCTCGAAGGCGCAATCAATCGCGCCAGCCAGGAAAAGCTGCAAATGGAATCCAACCTTCGGATCTACAAACAACAACTCGCGATGTTGAAGAAGGATCCCGACGAAGCCGGAGTTGCCGCGGGTCCGAAGAATGAAAAACTAGCGGAAGCGGAACGCGAGGTCCAAAACTGGGAAAACCAGCTCGCCGTCATTCGCCAGCATTACAAGGACAACTTTCCCGACGTGCAGCTTGCGGTTGGACGGCTCGATGCGGCGAAACGGAAGCGTGACGCCCTCCAGAAGGAAGAAGGCGAAAAGAAGGCTGACCCGGTGGCGCCGCGACCGGCGAATCCCCAAGTTGCCCGGGAGTCGCGCGATCTGGACGCCTCGGTGCAGCGCTTGCAGAGCGCTATCGAAGGCAAGGACCTCGAGATTCAGCAATACAACAAAGATATTCAACGCACCAACACCAGCGCCCAAGCCTACCAAGGGCGCATCGAGACGGTCCCCCTTGGCGAAAAACAATATGGGGAGTTGCTGCGCGATCGTGACATCGCCAAACAGAAGTATGTGGAGCGCGAAGAGAAACTCAACCGCGCTCGTTTGGCGCGGGAAATGGAAGATCGGAAGCAAGGCGAGATGTTGGAGCAACTCGATCCTGCCAACTTGCCCATGAGTCCGACGGAGCCCAAGCGGCCTCTGGTCATCTCGATCGGCGCCGCACTCGGCCTGGTTCTCGGTATCGTCGCGGCCGGCGCCCGGGAGATGAAGGACAGTTCGCTCAAGAATCTAAAGGATGTGCGGGCCTACACGCAGATGGCGATTCTGGGCAGCATCCCGTTGCTCGAGAACGACTTCGTCGTGCGGCGCCGCAAACGGCTGGCTTGGCTCGGATGGACCACGGCGTGCTTGGCCGCGGTGGTCATCAGCTCGGGGTCGATTGTGTATTACTACGTCACCAAGGTTTGAGGAACGGACCCGGAGGAACCGAATGAGTCGAGTACACGATGCACTGCGCCGCGCCGAACAGGCGGGCTTGCTTGCGCCTCCGGTGAATCGGAAGAACGGCGAGGCGCGGCCGGCTGCGGCGGCTGTCGATCCGGGTCCCAACCTGGCCGGTCTGCTGGAGCAGGTGGAGGAGATCCCCTTCCGCGCCGCCCCGGATTCGCTGCTGGTCTACGCATCGCGTCCGCACGAGCCGCCGATGGAAGAGTTCCGTACACTTCGAACGCGTCTGAACCACATGAAAAGCCTTCAGCCGATCCACACGGTGGTGGTTACGAGCCCGTCGCCGGCCGAAGGGAAGTCGCTCTCGGCGGCGAACCTCGCACTTGCGCAGGCGCAGTTGGCGGGCAACGTAACCCTGCTCGCCGACTTCGATTTCCGGCGGCCCATTATCCACACGCTGTTCCAACTGGACCGGAGCCCCGGAATCACCGATTACCTGCTGGGGAAGGTTCCCTTGCACCAAGCGATCAAGAAGATTGCCGGCACAAACCTGTACATCATGCCGGCCGGCGAGGCCGTGATCAATCCTCTGGAGCTGCTGAACCTGCGCCAGGTCAAACTGCTGCTGGATCGCCTGCCCGCGCTGTTCAATTGGATCATTCTGGATAGTCCTCCGCTGTTGTTCGCCGCCGATGCGAATCTCCTTTCGACGCTGTGCGACGGCACTCTGCTGGTGGTGCGGATCGGGCACACGACGATCGATTCGGTGACGCGCGCGACGCAGTCGTTGTGCAACAACAACGTGCTCGGAATTGTCGTGAACGCCGCCCGTCGTGGGGAGCTGTACAGCAAATACACCTATTACCACTCCTACTACACGCCCAAAGAGGACCAGAACGACGATGACGAGGTCGTAGCCGGCGAATAGACGGCTGGGAATCCCGCTGCGGGCTGAAATCGCCCGGGCCTACTTCTTCAACCCCGGGACCCCACCCAGCGTCGGCGCCAGGCGCACCGCGCGGAGGATCGATTCCGCCACAGCCTCCGCGGCAGCCACGCCTACCGATTCCACGGGCGCTTTCGCATCGCCCACCGAGAGCGCGATCACGAGATCGCCGTCCGACAGCGTGTTCACCGGGTCAATCGCGCGCACCACGCCAATGGAGGCGAACTGGGCCAGCTTCGTCGCCTCCACCTTGGTGAGCCGGGCGTTGGTGGCGACCACCACCAGTGTCGTGTTCCGGGGCACGAACCCGGAGGGGTTACCGCTCTTCATCACACGGGTGCTATCGGCGAACTCCATGCTGGTGGGAGACCGCCGCGCGCCGGCGATAATCTTTCGCGTTGCCGGATCGCGCACGTCGCCGAACGCGTTCACGGCCGCAAGCGCGGAAACTTTCACTCCGGCCACTGCGCCTTCCAACGCCACCGTAAACGAGCCAATTCCGGACTTCATCGCCTGGCTCATGCCGAAAGCTTTGCCGACGGTAGCGCCGGTTCCCGCGCCCACCGCTCCCTCCACCACGGGCTTGTTGGTGGCGGCTGCCGCGGCCGCTTCGCCCATCTCACGACTGGGATGTGCGCTCTGCTTGCCGATGGACAGGTCGAAGAGAATCGCGCCGAGTACCAGCGGCACCCGTGCAGGACCGGCCTGGAATCCGACTCCTTTGTGCTCCAGGTATCGGCGGACGCCAGCCGCGGCTTCCAGGCCGAAGGCGCTACCGCCAGCGAATACCACGGCATGAATCCGGTCCGTGACGTGCAATGGATTGAGCACGTCCCACTCCTCAGTGCCGGATGCCGACCCGCGAATATCGCCCCCGGCGACCGCGCCGCCCTCGCATAGCACCACCGTACACCCGGTCAATCCGTCATAATCGGAGGCGTGCCCCACCAGGATTCCTGGGATGTCGGTAAGCCCGCTCATCTTGTGCTCCACTTCATTCTATCGCGCACCATGTTAGCATCACGAGTTACGGGGGATTCAGATTGTTCGATTTCCTAAAGGCGCCCGTAGAGGCGTTCCAGGACTTCATCGTGTTGAGCGGCAGGGCAATCCGGAACGTCTTCCGCGCCCCGCACTACGCCGATGACATTTATCTTCAGATGGACGCGATGGGCGTGGGCTCTCTGTTCATCGTCAGCTTGATCGGGCTCTTCAGCGGCCTGGTTATGGGATTGCAAATGTCGCGAGCCCTGAGGACCTACGGAGCTCAGGGACAGATCGGGCAGATCGTTTCGCTGACACTGATTCGCGAACTGGGGCCGGTGCTGACGGCGTTGCTGGTGGCGGGACGCAACGCCAGCGGTATCGCCAGTGAGATCGGTTCGATGAAGGTCACCGAACAGATCGACGCCATGCGCGCGCTCGGCACCGATCCTATTCAGAAACTGGTAACGCCGCGGCTGATCGCTTTAGCCGTGGTACTGCCGCTGCTGACCATCCTCGCGGATTTCATTGGGCTCATCGGCGGCTACTTAATCGCGTCCTTACAACTGGATATCAGAGCTTCTCAATACTGGACTTCCGCCTGGCAGGCTCTCGAATACAACGACCTGGCGCAGGGCCTGCTGAAGCCGTTCATGTTCGCCATCATCATCGCTTTGGTCGGATGTTTCTACGGAATGCGCACGGCCGGCGGGACCCAAGGCGTCGGACGCGCGACCACCAAGGCCGTGGTGGTCTCTTCCATCTGGATCTTTGTCGTGACGTACTTCATCGGTCAGATTTTTGTGAACATCAAGTAGATGCCAGGCGAGTCCACAGTCTTGCGTTTCGACGATGTCAGCCTGCACTTTGGCGATACGCCGGCGCTCGACCGTGTTTCTTTTGAAATGTGCGCCGGCGAGACGCGAGTCGTGCTGGGCGCGGCCGGCAGCGGCAAGACCATGCTGCTCAAGACGGCGCTGGGCCTGGCGAAGCCAGACTCCGGGCGGGTCTATTTGTTCGACGAGGATGTCACCGATTTGAAGGAAAGCGCCCTGTTCGACATTCGCAGCAAAGTGGGCATCTTGTTCCAGGAGGGAGGGCTGTTCGACTCCTTGAACATCGCAGAGAATGTTGCCTATCCGCTGCTCAACCAGCGCGCCCTGTTCAAGGATGGGCGCCCGCCGGTAAATAGAGTGGACGAGCGTGTCCGTGAGTCGCTACGCTTTGTGGAGTTGGAGAAGACTCTGGAAAAATATCCGAGCGAGCTTTCAGGAGGCATGCGACGCCGCGTCGGGATCGCCCGCGCAGTGGTGACGCAACCGCCCCTGGTACTGTACGATTCGCCAACAGCCGGACTCGATCCGATCACCGCCACCACAATCATCCGGCTGATTCTGAAGGAGCGTGATTCGCGCAATACAGCCGCCATCATGGTCACGCACCGCTACCAGGACGGGCATCTCATGGCTAACTTTCGCTACAATCCCAACAGTGGAGAGATCGAAGCGGCCAAGCGGAATGGGACGGGGGGACATCCGGTGAATACTAAATTCATGGTCATGAACCAGGGGCGGCTGGTTTTTGAAGGCTGGGAGGAGGAGCTCAGGGCTTCGCGGGACACTTACGTCCAGAAATTTGCGAAGCCGGGAAGCGCATAGGCAACCATATGCCGTCTGCAGACAAAGCGAAATGGGCCCAGCTACGCGTTGGGCTAATGGCCATCGTGGCGCTGGTGATCCTGGGGTACCTCATTTTTCTGCTCTCCGGTTCACACGGGCTGTTCAAGGGGAAATCCACCATCTACACATTCATGGACGATTCGGCCGCGATTTCGGACGGCGCGCCGGTGACGGTGAATGGCATCGCCGTGGGCCGGATCGTGCACGTCGGCTTGTCCGGTTCAAGGGAGCGGCGGCGGATTGTGAAAGTCGACATGGAAATCGAGAACGACTTCATGCCCTCGATTCCAATCGACTCACAAGCTGCCATCACCGCGCAGAATCTGCTCGGAACCAAGTTTATCAACATCAAGAAGGGCCAGAGTCCGATCGCGGTTAAGAACGGCGCCGAACTCAAGGCCAAGGAACTCACGACCATCGACGATTTCGTGGAGCAGGGCAATACGACCCTGAGCGCCCTGCAGGACATCGTGACCAAGGCGGGCGGAATCGTCGACCAAGTCGAAGCCGGCAAGGGCACCATCGGTAAGCTGCTGGTCGACGAGACGCTCTACAACCGGGTGCTCGCAATCGCCGATGAGGCCCAGAAATTGACCGCAACGCTCAATTCCGACAAAGGCACGATCGGAAAGCTCCTGCATGACGAACGCCTCTACGACGATGTCCGCGGCAGCATCCAGGACGTGCGCGGCAGCATTACCCGGATCAACACCATGATCGACTCCCTGGAGCAGGGCCAGGGAACCGCGGGCAAGTTCCTGAAAGACCCCGCGCTCTACGACGATGCCCGCAAGACCATCGGCGACGTGCGGCAAATGTTGGCGGATATCAACGCGGGCAAGGGAACCGTGGGCAAGCTGCTCAAGAGCGAAGAGTTGCACAATCAAATCCAGGCCACCATCGGACGGATGGACACCATGCTCGACAAGATCAACAGCGGACAGGGCACCATCGGGCAGCTCATGGTGAATCCGGCACTGTATGAATCGCTGGACGGAACCACCCGCGAGTTGCAAGGCTTGCTCAAGGATTTCCGGTCCAATCCGAAGAAGTTCCTGCACATCAAAATAGGCCTGTTCTAGGCCGCTGAAAAAGGCTTCTTAGCCGCCGATGGACGCAGATAAACACGGATGCGAAGAGTTCATTGTTTTGCATCGGTGTTCATCAGCGTTTATCTGCGGCCCATACTCTTCAAGAGTCTTGCAGCATCCTGCCACAAGGGCCACTAGGGAGCAGACTTCAGGTGAGGAAACTAGTCGTCAACGCCGATGACTTCGGTTTTACGCGCGATGTGAACCAGGGGATTGTCGAGGCCCATCGGGAAGGCATCCTCACCGCGACTACGTTGATGGCGACAGGGGCGGCGTTCGACGACGCGGTGCGGTTGTCCAAGGAGAATCCTTCCCTCGACGTCGGCTGCCATCTGGTGCTGGTCGGAGCGCC
>JBGPHB010000274.1:0-6361 GCA_041484155.1 Bryobacteraceae bacterium | reverse complement strand
CTGGTTTTCAACGGCTCCCATATTCACGGACCGGCGGCGGACGAGCCGTTACGCGCGGCCCATCATCTGGGCATCCCCACGGCGGCCTTCATATTCTCCTGGGATAACCTCACGTCGCGCGGTCGCATCATGGCTCCCTACGACTACTATTTCGTATGGAACGAAGGCATGAAGGACCACCTGTTGCGTCTGTATCCGTGGGTCGCTGGCGATCGCGTCTTCGCCACCGGGACGCCGCAACTGGATTTTCACTTCAAAGAACGGTTCCGGCTGAATCGCGCCGAACTGTGCCGCCGGATCGGCGCGGACCCGGAGCGCCCGCTGGTGCTGTACACCAGCGGAATGGATTCGCATTTTCCGGAGGAGCACCGCACGGTCGCGTTTGTGGCGGACGCGATCCGGCGCCTGGACATCCATCCCCGGCCGCAACTCGTGGTACGCACGTATGTCAAAGGCACCAGCAGGGAAATGCGGCAACTGGCGGCAAGCAACCTGCCGGACGTGGTGTTCCCAGAAGTGCTGTGGGAAGAGAAGTGGAAGACGCCGCTGTACGAAGACCTGCCGCTCTACGGCGCACTGCTCCGCGAAGCCGCCGTGGGAATCAACGTCGCTTCGACCGTTTCTCTGGAGCTGATCATTCACGACAAGCCGGTGATTAACCTGGGATTCGATCCGCCGGGATCGAAACTGGGGCCGTTGTGGCAGTATGAACGCCACTTGAGATTCGAGCACTACGCGCCGGTGGTCCAAAGCGGCGCGGTGATGGTGGCGAGGAGCACGGGCGAACTCGAAGCCATGCTGGCCGGCGCGCTGAGGAATCCTGCGGAGTTACACGCTCAACGAATGAGCTTTCGAAATCAGATGTTCGGAGACACCCTGGACGGGAGATCCGGCCTTCGGGTGGCCAAAACGCTGGTCGACATCGCAAGCCGCGAATCCGCGCGCAAGGCATCGGTTTCGTGTTGAGACCCCGGCTGCTGATCGTTTCGCATGTGCTGCCGTTTCCGAGCTCGACCGGGCAGCAGCAGCGGGTTCTGCAAACCGTCAAGTCACTGTCGGAGAATTTCCACATTACTTTTGCGACCGTCGCGGAGGAACCGGGAGCCGCGCGACGGGACCTGATGGCGATTTCAGACGATGCCGTAGTGCTGCGGTCGGCCTATCCTTCGTGGGGCCCCGCGGTTCTGATGCACAAGTTGGCCGCGGGGGCCTTTGCCATGTACACCGGCATGAAGACGTCCAACTACACCATCGGACACGTGGAGCTTTCTCCGGATCGTTTGTTGCCGCATATTGAAAACCGGAGCTTCGATTGCGCGCTGTTCGAGTACTGGCATGCGGAGAGCCTGGTGCCGGCGCTGCACGCCAAAGGCATCCCCTGCGTGCTGGATATGCACAACGTGCTGTGGCAGGCGCGCGCGCGCGAGCTGGACGGCCTTTCGACCATCGCGCCCTGGGCCATGCAGATCCAAATCAATCGCTACAAGCGCCGCGAGGAACAAACCTGGAGCCGCTTCGACGGGATCGTGGCCATCAGCTTCGGTGAGCTTGAGTATGTGCTTTCCCGGGTGCCATCTTCGACGACTGTTTTTTATGCGCCCATGGGAGTCGACATCGCCAACTGGCCTTTCCGGCGCGAGGTTCGCGAACCGCCTCGCGTGGTGTACTACGGGGGGTTGGGAAATCGGCACAACCAGTTAGGCGTGCAGCGATGCGCCCAGCAGATCATGCCGCGAGTGTGGACGTCCTTCCCGGAAGCTGAGTTCTGGATTGTAGGCACCAATCCACCCGCCGAAATCCTAAAACTCACGCGGGACCAGCGGATCCATGTAACCGGTTTTGTCGAGCGGCCGCAGGATCTCCTGGCGACGATGTCCGTGGCGCTGTGTCCCTGGTCGGGCCGGTTTGGGTTCCGGAGCCGGCTGGTGGAACTGATGTCGGCGGGCGTTCCCGTGGTCGCGACGCCGGATGCAGTGTTCGGGATGGGGCTGGCCGAAAACCACACCGTACTGACGGCTGAGTCCGATGTTGAGCTTGCCGGACACGTGATGACGTTGCTGTCCACTCCGGAGTCGGCGAATCAGCTTAGTCGCCGGGGGCGGCGGGTAGTGGAGCGGAAGTTCACCGTGAAAGCAACTTACGGCGAGTTTTCACGCCAGCTATTTGACTGGGTGCTGGACCGCCAGGGCAGGACCGTGGAGTCCCGTCAGTAAGATCTGCGCTAAACCAACATGGCCGCCATGACACCGACAATGGTCGCGGGTGGGATGCGCTCACGAGCGGAGAATCGGGCTGGGCTGGTCGCCATCTGCCTGATTCTGGCAGGGTCCGGGCTGCGCCTGATTTCGTATGCGCTGAATCGTTCGTTGTGGGTGGATGAGGCTCTCCTCGCGCTCAATATCGTCAAACAACCCTGGGGCATGCTGCTCCGCGCGGTGCCGGTGAACGATCAGGTAGCTCCTCCTGGGTTCCTGGTCCTGGACAGGGGGATGGTCGCGCTCATCGGTCCCAATGAATGGGCTGTGCGTTCGATCCCTCTATTGGCCGGGGTCGCCGGGATGATTCTGTTCTGGCGTTTAGCGCAACGCGTGTTGCGGCCCTCAGGCGCGTTAATGGCGCTCGGCCTATTCGTGCTTTCCGAGCCGCTGGTTCGGTACTCATTCGAAGTCAAGCCTTACGAGGTCGATGCTCTGGTCAGCACCGTGATTCTACTTACCTTCGTCAAGGTACTCGACACGAACTTCCACTGGCGGGTAGTGGCGACCTACGCGGCGCTGGCGATGGTGGCGCCGTGGTTTTCGTATCCTTCCACGCTGGTGCTCGGCGGTTGCGGAATGGTGTTGCTGGTGACCAGTTTCCGGCAAGGGAAGGGTCTGGTAGGTCTGCTCCTCGTCGCGTGCGCCGGCCTGCTCAGCGGCGGGCTTCTGTACCTGGTGGCGATGCGCCCGGCTCTGAGTCACCAGGGGCTGGCGGAGTTTTGGAACGAGACCTATCCGCCGCTGCCGGTTTCCTTCTCGGCGTTGCGCTGGTACTACGGCGCCGTGCGAATTTTGTTTGAATATGCGCTTGGCGCGATTCCGGGCGTGCCAATCCTTGCATGCATCGTGGGAATCGCGTCGTTCTATATACGCCATCGGCGTTTTTGGTGGGCGATGCTGGCTACCGTGCTGCTGACGTTAGCGGCATCGGGACTGCATTTCTATCCGTTCTACAATCGTCTGCTGTTATTCCTGTTTCCGATCGTGCTTCTGCTCATTGGCGAGGGCTTTGTAGCGGTTCTTGCAAGTTCTCCCGCGCGTGGGCTGGCGGTGGCGCTGGGAGTGCTCCTGCTGGTGGACCCGATCGTGCATGCGTTTTACAACCTCGGCTCCATGTATAGAGGAGAAGAAATCCGTCCGGTGATGGCATGGCTCCGGGAACACCGCCAGGCTGGAGATCTGATCTATACGGTCGATTCCACGAAGTACGCTTTCGATTTCTATCGCGATCGCTTCGGATTCAACGATGCCAACATTCTCCTCGGTGGCTGCGCCTTTGAAGGAATGCGGAGCTGTGCGGACTTCGATCGCGTCCGGACTTATCACCGCGTGTGGGTACTTTACAGCCGGGGAGACCCGAAGACTACCGGTTTCGTTCTGTCCAGTTTCGGCCAGTTGGGACGCGAGGGAACCAGTTTCCGCACCGGTCACGCCGCGGTGTGGCTGTTTGAAAGGGGCCATCGGCAACTGGATCAGGCGCCGATGGCGCCATGTGGAAGCGTGTGCTTTTAGAGAGCCGGGCATCCTAACTGTGAAACTGGCGGTTTTCTCTCACAAGCCCTGCTGGCCTGATGCGCGCTCAGCGTCGGGTTACGCAACCGACGGCGGGTTTCCGTTCCAGATGCGCTATTTGTCCCAATTGTTCGATGCAACGCTGATCGTAGTGCCGGTGCAGGATGGCAAGCCGGATGGAACTTCGCTGGACGGACAAAACGTCACCGTACTGCCGCTCAGCATGCCCGGAGGTCAGGGTCTGATCCGTAAGCTCACGCTGATTCCGTGGCTGATTTTCAATGCAGGCGTCCTGCTGCGAGCCGTGCGGTCGGCGGACGTCATACACACGCCGATTCCAGGCGATATCGGAACGATAGGCATGCTGCTGGCGGTGATTGCGGGGAAGCCGCTCTTCGTTCGACACTGCGGGAACTGGTGGGTGCAGCGTACCCTTGCCGAACGCCTGTGGCGGTGGTTCATGATCAAGTTTGGCGGCGGACGAAACATCATGATGGCGACCGGAGGGGCCGCCGAACCGCCGGCGAAAGCGAACTCGACGATCGCCTGGATTTTTTCATCTTCGCTGACGGAAGCGCAGCTGGATGTGCTGGCCGCGGGACCGACGCCGGCGCCGCGCCAGCCCGTGCGCCTGATCACGGTTGCCCGCCAGGAGCCTGGCAAAGGCACCGATGTCGTGATCCGCAGTCTGGCGCTGCTTGAGAATGCCGTGTTGGATGTGGTGGGGAATGGCAGCGCGCTCGACGATTTACAACGGCTGGTCGAAGCCAAAGGTCTTCGCGGGCGGGTGTTCTTTCACGGGTACCAACCCCACGCCCGGGTCCTGGAACTCCTCAAGAAAGCGAATGTGTTTTGCTACCCGACCGCTTCGGAGGGGTTTCCGAAAGTGGTCCTGGAGGCCATGGCGTGCGGGCTGCCGGTGATCACGACGGCGGTGTCGGTTCTGCCCTTCCTGATCGGCGAGGCCGGCATCGTACTGCCCAATTCGACACCGGAGGCCGTAGCCGAGGCGGTGCTTCGTTGTACATCGCACACAGAGCGCTACCGCGCGATGTGTGAGATGGCGCGCGCCAACGTCCGAAAATATTCGCTCGAACGCTGGCGCGACTGTATCGGGGAGCGGCTCCGTACGGCTTGGGGGCCCCTGGCCGAAGAGGTTCACGATGCGGCAGCTTAGAGTGTGTTTTGTGGCGGGTACTTTGGGCCAAGGCGGCGCCGAACGGCAGCTCTTTTACATGTTACGGGTTCTCAAGGACGCCGGCGCCGATCCGGTGGTGCTAGCTCTGACATCCGGTGAATTCTGGGAGAACCATATTCGCGCGCTGGGGATACCGATTGAATGGGTGGGACGGCACGCCTCGAAATTGGCCCGCCTGTGGGCGATCACGGCCGCGGTTCTGCGTTGGAAGCCGCAGTTGATTCAAAGCCAGCACGCCTACACCAATCCGTATGCGACGGCGGCTGGCCGCGGTTTGAGGGTGCCCGTCATCGCGGCCGTGCGTAACGACTTTGTGTCCGAGATCAAGGGCGACGGAGCCGCCGCGCGACGTTGGGGGTACCGTCACGCCGGAGTGGTAGCCGCCAATTCAAAGGCGGCCCTGCGGGCGGCTCTTTCGAGCGGGATTCCCCGCGGAGCGCTCAGGCTTCTGCCTAACGTCGTGGATGTTGCGGAGTTCTCCTGCCCGGAACGCGCACCGAGGGCGCCGGTTCACATCTTGAGCGTTGGAAGACTGGCGCCACAGAAACGCCATGACCGTTTCCTCCGCACGTTGGCGGAGTTACGCAAGGTGAGCGCCACGCCCTTCCGAGCCACTGTGATGGGCGCCGGACCCGAGCAGGCCGCCCTGGAAGGACTGGCGGCGAGTCTCGGTCTGCTGCCCGAGATGGTGCGTATCGCGGAGCCGTCGGCGCAGATGATGCAAGTCTACCGTGACGCGGATGTATTTGCGCTCACTTCCGATCACGAGGGCACGCCGAATGTGGTGCTGGAAGCGATGGCGGCGGGCCTGCCCGTGGTGAGCACGACGGTGGGCGACGCCACCGATATCATTCGCGATGGGGAGACGGGTTTTCTGGTCAGCAACGATGATGAGTCCGCTCTGGTGAACCGCTTGTCTCAGCTGGTCAATTCGCCGCAGCTGCGGTACGACATGGGATTGCGCGCGCGCCGTCACATTGATGAAAACTTCTCTCTCGGCCGTCTGCCGGGGTATTTGAACGAACTCTACGAGATAGCGTTGGCCTAGTGACACCAGATACCACAGGCACTCCAAACCGGCGCGAAGAACTAGGGTTCATCGCGTTTATCGCCGCAAACGTCGCGCTAGCGCTGGTGATGTACAAGATCCCCTTTCTGGCAAACGTGCACAACGCCGCGACGGTGCTGGTGGGTCTCAGTTTCGCGGCGCGCCGACAGTTCGATTACGTCGTCTATACCGGTGCGTACATCGTCGGAGCCGAACTGGTGTGGCGAGTGTGCCACGCCACGCTTTCCTACGAATCTGGCAAGTACTCGCTGGTGGCCGTCTTTGGCTTTGCACTTTGGGTCATGGGGCGCTGGGTACCCATGATGCCGATCCTGCTGTACTTCG
>JBGPHB010000273.1:0-6379 GCA_041484155.1 Bryobacteraceae bacterium | reverse complement strand
ATGATGGGCCAGACGCAGCGCCTGGAAGAGTTGCTCGCGGGGAACCGCTCGCTGGCCTCAGCGGTGAGCAGCGACGGTTGGACGCCGCTGCACCTGGCCGCGTTCTTCGGCCAGAAAGAGGCCGCTCAGGCGCTGTTGAACAAAGGAGCGCAGGTGAACGCGCGCTCCACCAACGCGATGCACAACACGCCGCTGCACGCGGCAGCAGCCGGGCGGAGCGCCGCGATGGCCAGGCTTCTGCTGGATCGCGGCGGCGCCGCAAACGCCCGCCAGCACGGCGGCTGGACGCCCCTGCACGCGGCAGCGCAAAGCGGCGACGTCGAGATGGCGCGGGCTCTGGTGGCCGGAGGCGCCGATGTTCGCGCCCGCGCCGAAAACAATCAGAGCCCGCTGGACCTGGCGCTTACCAAGGCGCAGCAGGCGATGGTGGATTTTTTGGAAGCCAACGGCGCGAGTATGTGATGGTGGACTCTTCGGGAGCAAGAAGCCGGTACAGTCACCATTTTTCGCCGGACGAGCATAATGGGACGGGAGGTGTTATGGGCCGGCGAAAAATGGTGACAGTCCCGGTTTCTTGCTTGATGCTTGCGGGTGCGCTGGCGTTTGGCGCGACCGGCGACGATTGTTCGGGGGCGCGTGACCTCAGGTTGATCAACGGCAGGATCGTTACCATGGACGAGGGGAACTCCATCCTGGCTGAGGTCACGATCCAGAATGGACGCTTCGTTGCCCCGGGCGGCAAGCTCAACCCGTGCACGAAAGTCATCAACCTTCGTGGCCGGAGCGTGGTGCCGGGGCTGATCGACAATCACAATCACATCGTCTTACTGGGGATGCGGCCCGGCCATGACATCCGGCTCGAAACCGCCGAGTCGATCCCGGAGCTGCAGGCCTTGCTCAAGGCCCGGGCGAAGACGGTTCCGGCAGGAGCGTTCATCACTACGCTGGGCGACTGGAACATCAAGCAGTTTGCCGAAAAGCGACTCCCCACGCTGGCGGAACTGGACCAAGCCCTGCCCGACCATCCCTATCTAATGAACGGCGGAGGTGGAACCGTCACGAACAGCCGCGGCAAGGCGTTTTTTGAAGGGAAGGGAATCATGGTCAGTCCCACCGGCGTCATCGCGAATCCGGCGTTTCTACCTGCCTTGAACTTGCTACGCGCCGTCCAGACGTTCGAGGAAAAGAAGCAGGGAACGCGGGACGCCATGGCCTATTTGGTCAGTTTTGGTATCACGGCCAGTGCGGACATGGGCATGTTCGTCATTCCCGGCACTCCGGATATGCAGACTGCGGCCGTCGCCGACAGCGTGGAGAGCTTGAGTCCCTGGACCGCCTACGACGCGTTCCTGGCCCTGCATCGGGAAAACAAGATGACCACGCGGCTGCGCATCTTCTTTCTCACGCAGGACACGGCGCCGGATGTTCCCATCCTGAAGGAACGCATGCTCAACGCCTTTCCTGGCTTCGGGGACGACATGTTCAGGCTGACCGGCATCGGCGAGTTCGCTTCGGCCTGGCGCTTTCAGGGGGGCACGACACCCGCCAACTACGAGGCTGCCTTGCAACTGGTGGCCAGGCACGGATGGGCTTTTCAGCAGCACACGCTGTCTCTGAACGAGGACAAGTTCACCACCGACACCTTCGAAAAAGTGAACGCGGTCACGCCCATTGCCGATCTGCGCTGGTCGATCGCGCACGTGCCGAAGATCGACCTGCCGACGTTGAATCGGTTGAAAGCCATTGGCGCCGGCGTCGCTGTTCATGGCTGGTTGTACTTATCCGGAACTCCCGCCAATGGGGGGCCGCCGTACCGGACCATCGTCGACAGCGGAATTCACGTCGGGGCCGGGTCGGACGCGGCGGCGGTTTCGGTCTTCGATCCGTGGCTGGAGATCTACTACATGGTCACGGGCAAGAACTCGGCGGGAGAGTTGATCAACCCGGGGCAGCAGCTTACCCGCATGGAGGCACTACAGCTCTATACCTTGAATAACGGCTGGTTCCTTCACGAAGAAGACAAGCTCGGGACCATCGAGCCGGGCAAGTTGGGCGATCTGGTCGTGCTCAGTGACGACTTCTTGGATCCGAATAAAGTATCCGATGAGGGCATCAAGCGGGTGAAATCGGTGCTCACTGTGGTCGATGGAAAGGTCGTCTACGACGCGATGCGATGATATAATTCCAGTACCTATGAGCGGCAAATACTTTGAGGAAAACAAGTGGTGGGTGAGCCCCTATAACTTCATCCCGGAAGTGCGAGCCGGATTCGAGCTTCCCGATCGCGTGAGCATTCACGACGCGACGCTTCGGGATGGGGAACAGACTCCGGGCGTGGTGTTCAGCGTCGCGGACAAGATCGAGATTGCCGAGAAACTCGATGAAGTGGGCGTCGAGCGGATCGAAGCCGGGATGCCGGCCGTGTCCGAACAGGATTTCCAAGCGATTAAGCAGATCTCCAAGTTGGGGCTGAAGGCGAAGATCTATACGTTCGCCCGCGCCATCAACGCGGACATCGACAAAGCGCTCGAGTGCGGCTGCCACGGCGTAATTATCGAAGTTCCCATCGGATATCCCAAGCTGCTCTACCAATTCAAATGGACCTGGGAAGACGTCCTGAAGAAGAGCGTCGGGGTCATCAATTACGCCAAGTCACGCGGTCTGCACGTGGTCTACTTTCCCTACGACACGACTCGCGCGCGCGAAGAGGATTTGAGGAACCTGCTAACCCGGATCGTCCAGGAATCGCAGCCGGATTCGGTGGGCGTGGTGGACACCATGGGTTGCGCGCTGCCGGAAGCGATCAAGTATCTGGTGCGCCTGGTCAAGTCGCTCACGAAACTTCCCGTGGAAGTGCACACGCACAACGACTTCGGCATGGCCGTCGCGACGGAGCTAGCCGGCGTCGAGGCCGGCGCGAATTGCGTCCATAGCTGTGCCAACGGGCTTGGTGAGCGGACCGGCAATGCGCCGCTCGAGGAGCTGATGGTCGCGCTGCACGTATTGTATGGCTATGAGACCCAGTATGACTTGGGCAAGTTGCCCGAGCTCGGTGAAGTGGTCCGCCGCATCAGCAATATCGACATCGCGGTCAACAAACCCATCCTGGGTTCGAGGAATTTTACGCGGGAGTCGGGAATCGGTGTCGATTTGGTGGTCAAGGAGCCCCTCGCCATGTTCGGAACGCATCCGGCGCTCACGGGACGCGCGGGTGAAGTGGTTCTGGGCAAGAAGAGCGGTAAAGCTTCGATCACATACAATCTGGAACAGATGGGCGTCAAGGACGCCGATGACGACGCGGTCTCCGAGATGCTTCGGCTCGTCAAAGAAAAAGGGATTGAGAAGCGAGGACTGGTCAGCCCCGCGGAGTTCAAGGACATCGTCGAAGGCGTGCTCGCCGTGAGACGGTAGGCTTGGTGTATTGGCCCGCAATGAAACTGCCTCCCCCTTTTGACGTGGCGCACGCACTTATGCGTGCCACGTCCGCACTCATGCGGACGCATGGCCGTGCGTTCACAAAAGTGTGAACGTGGCACGCAACAGTGCGTGCGCCACGTCGGGCAAGGTCACCCTTACGTTCGATAACGGACCCGAGCCGCAGGTCACTCCGGATGTTCTCGATTGCCTGGCAAGCCACAACGTGAAAGCTACTTTCTTCGTGCTTGGTGAGAAGGTGAGCACGCGCGCCGGGGCTGCGATCGCTCAGCGGGCGAGCCGGGAAGGCCACCGGATCGGAAACCACACGTTCACCCATACCAAGCCATTAGGGGAGCTCGACCAGGCGGCAGCCTTGCAGGAGGTCGAGCGAACGGAGCAGGCACTGTCGTGGCTTGACCAGCCCGAGCGTCTGTTTCGCCCGCCCGGACGCGGAGTGCTGGGCCGCCATCTGCTTCATCCGGCGGTGGTCGAGAAGTTGCAATCCGGCGGGTATACCTGCGTGTTATGGAATTCGGTGCCAGGCGACTGGCGCGACCCGGACGGATGGTTGACCCGGGCGGTTGCCGATTGCCAGTCGCGCGAATGGAGCCTTGTGGTCCTTCACGATTCGCCGAATGGAGCGATGTCGCACCTGGACGAGTTTATCTCCCGACTCAAGGACGATGGTTTCGAGCTGACTCAGGACTATCCACCGGAGTGCGTGCCTATCGCGGGTGGCAAAATCGTTCTGCCGATCGATCAGTACATGGGATAATCATTGCGTATGCGACGCCTGCCCATGCTTTTGGCGCTGGTCCTAGCCGTTGACCTGGACGCGCGCCAGCCCGTGCGGGCGCGGCATGCGATGGTCGTGGCGCAGGAGCCGTTGGCGGCGCATGCCGGAGTGGCGGTGCTCAAGAGCGGCGGCAATGCCGTCGACGCGGCGGTAGCCGTGGGATTCGCGCTCGCCGTCACGCATCCGTTCGCTGGAAATATCGGCGGAGGCGGATTCATGCTGGTGCGCCTGGCCGATGGCCGCACCACCTTCATCGATTTCCGCGAGCGTGCGCCGGAAACAGCGTCGCGCAACATGTACCTGGACGCCAGGGGCAAACCTACTGCTGACAGCGTCGACGGGTGGCGCGCTTCGGGCGTGCCCGGAAGCATTCGCGGTTTCGAGTTGGCTCATCAAAAATACGGCCACCAGAAGTGGGCGGACCTGCTGCAACCCGCGATCGAGCTGGCGTCGAGGGGATTCCCGGTGTCTTATGCCCTCTCCGAATCTCTGAAAACGGCCACGAATCTGATGAAGTTTCCCGAGTCGAACAGCCTCTTCCAAAGGCGAGGCTCCTATTACGAGACGGGCGAGACCTTTGCCCAACCCGCGCTGGCGCGTACGCTCGAGCGCACTGCGAAATTCGGCGCCAAGGATTTCTACGAGGGCGAAACGGCACAAAGGCTCGCCGAGGAGATGGCCAGGCATGGCGGCCTGGTCACGCTCTCCGATCTGAAAAACTACACCGCCGTGGAGCGTAAGCCGCTTACCGGGGCGTACCGCAATTACCAGATCATTACCTTGCCGCCGCCAAGCTCCGGTGGAATCGGCATCCTGCAGATGCTGGGGATGCTGGATGGCTCGGGATACGAGAAGGCAGGTGCGGGCGCGGCGTCAACCATCCATTACCAGGTGGAAGTGATGCGCCGCTTCTACGCCGATCGCAGCGAGTACATGGCCGATCCGGATTATTTCAAGGTCCCGCTCGCGGGGCTGCTCGATCCGGCCTATCTTCGCAACCGCCGCACCTCGATCGATCCGGACCACGCCACGCCAAGCGCCCGCATTCGCCCTGGCCATCCCGCGGGCAGCGATGGCACCGAGACTACGCACTACGCCGTGGTCGATGCGGAGGGCAATGCGGTAGCGGTCACCTATACTCTGAACAATGGCTTTGGAAGCGGCGTGACAGTACCCGGTTTGGGATTCCTGCTCAACGACGAAATGGACGATTTCACGGCCAAGCCGGGCGAGTCCAATATGTTCGGGCTGGTGCAGGGCAAGGCCAACGCGATCGAGCCAGGCAAGCGGCCTTTGTCTTCGATGATGCCGACCATTGTGCTGCGCGACGGCAAACTTTTCATGCTGGTGGGAGCGCCCGGCGGCGCGCGCATCATGAGCGCGGTGACTCAGGTATTTCTCAACGTGGCCGATTTCGGAATGAACGTCCAAGACGCGGTGGACGCGCCGCGATTCCATCACCAGTGGGAACCGGACAAGCTATATATGGAACACGGATTTTCACCGGATACGGTCGCATTGCTCAAAGCACGCGGTCACGATGTGGACTATTCTCCGGCCGTCGTGATCGCGCGCGTCGAGGCGATCGTCGCCGACGGCGGCTGGCTGCAAGGCGCTTCCGACGGACGCGGCGCCGGCAAGGCGGCGGGGTACTAGTGCGGCGGGCCTCAGCGAGGACGACTCGAAGCGAGCCGTCACAAGTATCAGAAACCTGTCGGGACGGCTTGTGGGGCAGCCAGTCATGGCGGCGAGCCGGCCTCCAGGCCGGCTTTCTTGTCGCGATGCAGCCGAAAAAAGCCGGCACGAAAGCCGGCTTGCCGGCAGGACTGCCCGCCCCACTTGCCCCGGTCTTCGGTAGTTGGCGAATGGGTTTCGGGAGAGCCTGCGCCGGGCTTCAGCCCTGCCTTCAAACAAAATGAAACGCGCGCTTTCGACTCATCTTCTCGTGAATCACCGGCTCACTACTGTGTGGCTCGACCGCATCTGGGATGCCGGCATCCCGCTGGTCGAAATCTTCTGCGCCCGGCAGCACCTCGATTATCGAGACAAAGCCCAGATCGCCGAGCTCGGCCACTGGTTCCGAGATTCGGAACTGAAGATCCACTCCCTGCATTCCCCAATGTTCAACGACGACGTCTGGGGACGCTCCGGCCCCAACGCCGTGAT
>JBGPHB010000272.1:0-6386 GCA_041484155.1 Bryobacteraceae bacterium | reverse complement strand
TATCCCATCAGCGTCGGGAACGTACGCAGGTTCAGTAATTCCGGCTGATAGGAGTTGGCAAGCGTCGGTTTGGGAGTGCCGAACGTGCGCGAAATCGTGCTGGTGCTCAATGCTTCCGGAGCCTGCGCGGCAAGCCGTCCGATTTCCGCGGCGAGCGGCGTCGTGCGGTCGCTCGAAACCAGGTCCATCGCCAACAGGTACATTTCCGATGGCAGAATATTCTCCGCGGCCGAGCGAACGTCGCCCTCTGACAGCAGTTTTTCTACTTTCTTCGCGCGCTGCGGCGGCGCATAACGATCGAGCATGGCCAGCACCTGCCGTCGCCGCTCGGGGTCCAGCGCACTTTCCGCCAGCAGGGTCTCGGCATAGCCCATGTGCATTCCCACCCAATGGAGTTGCGTAGGCGTGACATTCCACCAGCGCGGAACCACGGCGCTCAAAATCATTTGCGGCACCAGGTCGCCCCAGATCAGCGCCTGTTCGCGTGAGGGGATCAGGAAGTTCTGCTCGGCCTCGGCCAGCGCGTACGGCAAAGCCGCGAGCGAGCCCACCAGCCGCCCGCCGGCGTTGGCCGGCCAGCCCGTGCCGAACACGTCCGTGGCCTTCCAGGTCTGGCTGGTCCCCGGAACCCCAATAAAGTCGTGGCTGCGAACGAACAGCGGATTGGTGTACAGCACCTGCGCCGCGGGCGGCGCGTAACTAATATAGTTGAACCCCACCAGCGTGTCCCGCAGAAACGGCGCCAGCGTTCCCCGCAATTCCTTCAATTTTTGCGCGTCGCCGGCGGCCTTTTCGATGGTCGGGCGCAGGTTCAGCTTCCGCTGGACATCCACGTGCCGGTCACTCCAGTAGCCGAATGCCAGGGAGGTCCGCTCCATGCTTCCCAGTGAATTGCGCGGCAATTGGATCTCTGAAATCCGCGCGGCCAGTTTTCCGGCGAGCGCCGAATTGAGCTTCTCGCCGCGCGCCACGCTTTCCAGGTTATCCGCCAGATCGAACAACGTGGACAGAGAGACCAGTTTCTGGGACTCGAAGACCCGGATCATGTCCTCGACGACCCGCTGGTGCGTGTCGGATCCGCCGTTGGCGGCCGCGCCGGCCAGCAGATCGAACATCTGGTCCTGGGCGGAGACGTTGGCCGGAGAATGGGCGGCTTTCAGCAGCGCGCGTACCCCAGCGCGGCCTCCGTCGAAAATGTCGCGCTCATTTTGAATTTTCTCGAACGAACCCAGCACCTCAGCCAGGGTCCCATCGGAATCGCCCTGAGCGATGGCTCCCTGCCGTACGAAAATCTGCCACAGGCCGGTGAGCGCCTGCATGGTGCCCGCGGCATCGGCCCGCAAACCCGGATCGTGGATCTGGTTCAACCCATGCGCCACATCCAGGAACGACACGATGGTTTTGTCGGAAACCGCAGGAGCCTCGGAAATGAGCGGATACTGAGCGCTCATGATCCGGTACTCGCGCGCCAGGCGGTCGACCGTGGCCGCTTCCAGAGGTTTCGAGCGATTGCGCTCCAGATCGGTCAGCGCCATGAAGATCTTGAGAGGCTCATTTTCCACTGCCTTCCGGCACAGACCGAAGAGCGCCTCGAGCACGTCATCGGCCTCCTTCCAGTTCCCGGCCGCGCGGGTGAGCTTGGCGTCGTACTTACCCTGCGGGTGATTGACGAACAGATTCTTCCAGACGTCAATGCTGCCCGGCAGGTGCGGCTTGCCGCTTGCATCCAAGCGCAGGCGTGTGGTCAGCAGCAGCATGTCGGTGTTGGAGCGGAACACCGGCCGGGCCGGTCCCGGGCTGGTGACGCGCCCGCGAATGGCCGCATAGAATCGCTTCAGGCGTTCGGGCTCGGTAAGATAGTCTTTCACCGGGCCATTGATGCGCGCCAAGGCGTCGAAGTAACTCGCGAGCCAGCCATCGTCCTTCGCAATCAACCGTTCGAGGAATGCCGAACCTTTGTCGGGCGCCACTCCGGCCAGCTCACCCCAGACCTTTTCGCTGCGCGCGCCGCCGGGTACCAGCACTTTGCCCTCGCGGATCTGGAACATCGCGCCAAAGAAATCGATCACATGCGCGTAGACCTTGAGCCGGGGGGCTGGAATCGCTTCGCGCAGAGCCTGAGCCGTGTCCGGGTCCAGCTTGGAGAGTCCCAGATACAGACGGCACAGCGACGGGTCGGAGATGAAGTAGTCGATGAATTCGCCGACGGTCTTGTCCTTCGCCGATTGCCAGTATTCGGCGTTATACAGCACCGGGACGCGCGTCGGATGATAGTCCAGCGTGAACGGGCGGTTGGTGCGCAGCGCCTGCTCCAACTCCGCCACGGGGAAGCCGGAATCAATGGTGAGAAACGCCCGGCTGGCGTTCACGGTTTCGAGCACCACGTCGGAGCCGCACCCGCCGCGCATGCGGTAGCCGATCACTCGCAACAGATCGCCGGTTTCCGTGGATTCGCAGGTCTCGATGCGGATGGTCTTCTTCTCTCCGCCCAGACGCTCCAGCTCGCGCGCCTGTGAGAGATAGCGCACCACCAGCTTCAGGAATTCGGTCTGCTCCAGGGATTCGTTCGATCCTCCCGCCTGGTAGCCGTTCATGATCACATTGCGCGCCAGCGCCCCCAAAACGTCGTCCGGATTCAATTCCGGTGAGAGCGCCGCCATGCGCGAAAACAAGCGCAGCGGCCCTGGGATTTCGATCATGCTCTGCTTGGCCGGCTCCGCCGGGGCCGCTTGCGGCAGCGCAAGCCCGGTGCCGCCGGCGGTGCGGTAGTCCCCGAGGTGACGCGCCGCGCCCTGACGATCGCCCGCGATAAGATCCAAGAGCGTCATGCGCCGGGCTACTTGGGCGCGCTCGGTAGCACTCGCTCCGCTGCGCGTCAGCGCCTCGTAAAGTTTGGTGTAAATGTCCCGGGCCGCGGGATCGCGGTGCCGGTCCAAAAACTCGGCATAGACGCGCAGTACAGCGGGATCGGCAGGCGCAGCTGCGGCGGCCTTCTGCAAACGCTGCTGCGCCTGGGCCGCATCGCCTTTGCTCTCAAGCTGCCGGATCTCTCCACCGAGATCCTGTGCGGCGATGCCGCTAACCGTGACGCAGAGCGCGCCGAGAACCGAACAACAGAGTCGCATCCCTACGAACTCCTTCACTTGGCCTTTTACTCTATCACTCTTGCCGGGCGCATTGGGGGGAGGATACGTGACTGGACCTGGGCCATAATCGCGGAGCGCGGTTCCCCCTGTCTAGTTGAAAAGAGAAGAGGCTATCGATGAAAAAACATTTCTTAGGATTCCGAGCCTCACTCGTCGCCACGACCGTTTCCTCCGACTTAGTACTAGATTCATCTGGCTTTCCTGCTAAGATAGTACTAGTCAGCTATGATCGCTCGCATCAGGCTTAACCGGGGCCGGCCGATACAGCGAAGACGAGGGAAAAATCGTCATGTGGCGCTGGGTTTTGCCGCTCTTCTTATTCCCGCGTCATTAATGGCGTATGTGTTAGGATTCTGGCGGCTCTGCTCAGATATGGGGATTGCCGGGGCGTTCCCGATCACCGGACTGTTCTCGCACTGGCAGATCTGGATCGCCGTGGGTGTCTTGTTGCATCTGGCCGCGTACTCGTTCAATCGCTACGGGCGCGGCGGCGATCTGGAAATACCTCGTTTCCTAACGTTCCGTACGTTGCTGGGGAGGCCTGCACAGGAGAGACCCACGGCGTTGCGTCCACGCAAGGTCGGCACGCGCTAGTTATAATGTGGGGCGATGATCGTCAGCGAGCCCACCCACCGTCCTCCCGGGCCCAAGGGCCGTCTGCTGCTGGGGCTGCTCCCGGAATTCAGGCGTAACGCGCCGGAGTTTCTGCTCGGCGTCGCCCGCGACCACGGCGATCTCGCTTATTTCCGCTTGGGTCGCCAGCACATCTATGTGGTGAGTCACCCCGACTGGATCAAGGATGTGCTGGTCACGCACCAGGCGAATTTCACCAAGAGCCGCATGCTGGAACGCGCCCGCGTGTTGCTGGGCGACGGGTTGCTCACCAGCAAGGGCGAGTTCCATACACGCCAGCGCCGCCTGGTGCAACCAGGATTCCATCGCGATCGGCTGCCCGGCTACGGCGCGGCCATGGTGGAGTGCGCCGAGCGCTGTCGCGATCGGTGGGAGTCCGGCGCCACGTTCGATGTTTCCAAAGAGATGATGCGCCTGACCCTGGCCATCGTCGCCCGAACGTTATTCAGCGCCGACGTGACCTCGGAAGCCGACGAAATCGGGGCCGCGCTGACGCAGGTGTTCGAACTATTCGAGACTGTACTGATGCCGTTCTCCGAGTGGATCGAAAAATTGCCCCTGCCCTCGGTGCGACGATTCGAGCGCGCGCGGGCTCGTCTGGATCAAACCATATACCGCATCATCGCCGAGCATCGGGCGAGCGGGTGCGACAACGGCGACCTGTTGTCCATGCTGCTGCTCGCGCAGGATGACGAAACCCACGGCGGCATGACCGACCAGCAGGTTCGCGACGAGGCGTTGACGCTGTTCCTTGCCGGGCACGAGACCACGGCGAACGCGCTCACCTGGACCTGGTATTTGTTGTCGCAAAACCCGGAAGCGGAAGCGAAGCTTCACGCCGAGATCGACCGCGTACTCGCCGGCCGCCTGCCTACACTGGAAGACCTCCCCCAGTTGCGCTATACCGAAATGGTCTTCTCCGAGGCCATCCGCCTGTACCCGCCGGCTTGGGGAGTCGGCCGGCGTGCCATCGAGGACTACCGAGTCGGCGGTCACACCATCCCCGCGCGATCGATTCTGCTCATGAGTCCGTATGTCGTGCATCGCAACCCGCGCTGGTTCCCCGAGCCCGAAAAGTTCGATCCCGAGCGCTGGCTTCCCGAGCGCGCGGCGGAACGCCCGAAGTTCTCGTATTTTCCGTTCGGCGGCGGCGCGCGCGTCTGCATCGGGGAGCGCTTCGCGGTCATGGAGGGCGTGCTGCTGCTGGCGACCATTGCCCAGCGCTGGCGCCTGCGCCTGGTCCCGGGTCATCGCGTGGAGACGAAAGCCCTGATCACGCTGCGAGCAAAGTATGGCATGCAGATGACCATCCAGTCTCGCTGATGCCGGCAAAGCCTCCCGACGTCTCCTTCCT
Source organism: Bryobacteraceae bacterium (assembly GCA_041484155.1). GTDB lineage: Bacteria > Acidobacteriota > Terriglobia > Bryobacterales > Bryobacteraceae > Palsa-187. The sequence continues at coordinate 1,253 of JBGPHB010000272.1, read as the reverse complement.
ATTCATCGAGCTGGGCATTGCTATCGTGGGCCTTGCAATTCTCGCAAGGATTGCCAATCGATGGGGGTTTTCGTCGATTCCTCTGTATCTCCTGGCCGGTCTCGCGTTCGGCCACGGAGGGCTGGCCCCGCTCGATTTGAGTGAGGGCTTCATTCACGTCGGCGCCGAGATTGGCGTCCTTTTACTCCTGTTCATGTTGGGGCTCGAATACACCGGGCAAGAATTGAAGGCCAACCTGCGTAGCGGACTTCCCGGCGGGATCGCCGACCTGGTGCTCAATTTTCCTCCCGGCCTCGCGGCGGGGTTGCTCCTGGGCTGGCACCCGCTGGCGGCGGTGCTCCTGGGAGGCGTGACCTACATTTCATCATCGGGAGTGATCGCCAAGGTGCTGGGGGAACTTCGCCGGCTCGACAATCCAGAGACGCCTTCGCTCCTCTCCGTGTTAGTTCTGGAGGACCTGGCCATGGCGGTCTACCTGCCTTTGGTGGCAATCCTGCTGGTGGGCGGCGGAGCGGCGCGAATTGCGACGTCGGTCTCCATTGCGATCGCGGCGGTTTTACTGGTGCTCCTGGTTGCCGTTCGATACGGACCCGCCATCAGCGCCGTTGCCGCTCACCAGTCGGACGAAATCATCCTGCTGACCACGTTTGGAGCCGTGCTCCTGGTGGCCGGAGTGGCGCAGCGGTTCCAGGTCTCGGCCGCGATCGGAGCGTTCCTGGTCGGAATCGCGGTTTCCGGTCCCATCGCCGAGCAATCGCATCGGCTGCTGGCGCCACTCCGCGATTTGGTCGCGGCGATGTTCTTCTTCTTTTTCGGACTGCAGATCGACCCGCGAACATTGCCGTCGGCGCTGCCGGTCGCGGTGGGATTGGGTATTTTCACGGCACTTACCAAAGTCCTGACCGGATATTGGGCGGCTCGCCGAGCTGGCGTCGATAAACGAGGGCGTTTGCGCGCGGGAATGGCCTTGGTCCCGCGCGGAGAATTCTCGATTGTGATTGCCGGGTTGGGCGCAGGAATCGAGCCCCGACTTGAACCGCTGTCGGCCGCCTACGTTCTGTTTCTCGCGATCCTGGGGCCGTTTCTCGCACGCGCCGCTAAGTAGGCGCGGCCGCCTGATTCGGCCCCCCGGAATATTGTTTCCTCCAACCGCTCCGTCACCGCCGGTCGGTAAGTGGCTGTTTACTCACTGGGCCGTGAAAAAATTGCTTCGACTGCCGACGCGGCAGACGAAACCGTCTGCCCCACCTTGC
>JBGPHB010000271.1:0-6391 GCA_041484155.1 Bryobacteraceae bacterium | reverse complement strand
GGTGCGGTTGATTGGTGCGGTTGATTGGTGCGGTTGATAGGTGCGGTTGATTGGTGCGGTTGATTGGTGCGGTTGATTGGTGCGGTTGATTGGTGCGGTTGGTTGGTGCGGTTGGTTGGTGCGGTTGGTTGGTGCGGTTGATCCTGGTGGTTGATCGGTTCGGTTGCAAACGTGCGAAAAGCCCCGCCCGTCAGGGCGGGGTTAGGTCCACCGTGCTAAGCCACTCCCCTTGACGATCTTGGGGAGTTGGGGTATGCTTTCCCTAGATCGTCATGGGAAGGCCATCCACACCGAATCTTCTGCAAGGAACGCTCGATTTGCTGGTCCTGCACTCGCTGCAACGCGGGCCCATGCACGGTTACACGATCGCGCAGACCATTCATCTGCTGTCCGATGACGTTCTCACGGTGGAGGAGGGCTCGCTCTATCCGGCTCTGCACCGGTTGGAACTGGACGGCGCGATTACGTCGAAGTGGGGGCTTTCCGAGAACAACCGCAAGGCCAAGTACTACGAAATTACGGCCAAGGGCCGCAAAGCGGTCGACCGGGAACAACGGAGCTGGGACCGGCTCTCATCGGCCGTCCAGCGGGTGCTGGCGAGGTAAGGCATGCGACGCTTCTTTCTGAAACTGTTCAGGCGACACCGGCTGGAGCAGGACCTGGAAGCGGAGCTCGCGTTGCATCGGGATCTGGCCGCCGCGCACGGTCATACGACTTCGCTCGGGAACACCACGCGCATCGCGGAAGAGTCTCGAGACTTGTGGCAATTCGCGCACATCGAAACCATGTGGCGCGATGTTGTCTATAGCGCGCGTGGGCTGCGCCGCAGTCCTGCGTTTGTCCTGACGGCAGTTGCCTGCTTGGCGCTGGGCATCGGAGTGAATACGCTGATCTTCAGCCTGGTGAATACGGTTCTGCTCAGATCTCTGCCGTACCCCAACGCGGACCGCCTGGTGATGGTGCGGTTCGCTCCTCCCAATCAACCGGAACAGAAGCTGGGTACCAATGCCGGAAGCTACTTCTTCGTCCGCGAACGCAGCAATGTATTCGAGCGGATGGGCGCAGTTCGTATCACAGGCGCGAGCGTGGCCTCGCAAGCGGGGGACGCGGCGAAGGAGTGGGTGCTCGAAGGCTGGTGCTCGCCCGGCCTCACCGATGTCATGGGCGTCCAGCCCATCTTGGGCCGATGGTTTTCCCTGCAAGATACCGAGTTCAATGTCGTCATCAGCTATGGACTCTGGCAGCGACTCTACGGCGGCTCTCCGGACGTCCTCGGCAAGAAGCTGTGCCTCGAATCAGGGTGCGTGCCGAACGTGATCGGCGTGATGCCGCCCGGCTTCCAGACTCTGAATCCGGGTATCGAGTTTTGGAGGTTGCAGCCGGACGAAAACCTGGCCCGAGCGCGGCGGAGCCCGAATCGCGTCTTTAATTTGTTCGCGCGTCTCAAGCCGGGTGTAACGGCGGCGCAGGCCCAGGCAGAATTGAGCACGCTGGAGCGCCCCCTCGGCGAGGAGCAGGCGATGAACCGCGGATGGGCCATCAAGGTGGACTCGCTGCGAGACGCCTATATGGGCCACCTTCGCAAGCCGCTGCTGGTATTTCAGGGAGCTGTTTTCATTCTTCTGCTGATCGCCTGCGCCAACGTGGCGGGATTGCAACTGGCGCAAGCCACCACGCGGCACAAGGAACTGGCGATGCGCGCCGCGCTCGGTTCCAGCCGCGGCAGAGTGGTCCGGCTGCTCCTCACCGAAAGCCTGCTGCTGTGGGTGGCGGGCGGCGTCTGCGGCGTTGCGCTGGCCTGGGCGGGCCTCAGGATTCTGGCGACCATTGGACCGGCGGCGCTGCTGCCTTACTTTGCGGGAGCTAGCTTGGACGTCACCGTCCTCGGGTTTACTTCGCTCCTGGCGCTGGGCTCGGCCGCGATCTTCGGCGGGATTCCAGCGCTTCAGATCTCGCGTCCGGACCTGATGGAGGTTTTGCGCCAATCCTCCCGGCAAGCCACGGCGAGTGGATCGCGCCAGCGGCTGCGGGGCGCCTTCGTGGTGCTTCAGGTCGCGCTGGCGCTGGTACTCCTGGTCGGCGCCGGGCTTCTGACGCATAGTCTGGTGCGGCTCAACCTGGTGCAGCCCGGCTTCGATCCGCATCGTCTGATCACGTTTCAGGTGCCTTTCTCCGTAACGATGCTCAGCGGGTCCGGTAACACTCCTGCGGGAGGACTGCTGGTCGAGCTGAATTCGAGACTGAACCTGCTGAGCGAACAAATGCGTCAGCGGCTTGCGGCCGTTCCCGGTGTCGAATCCGCGGCGCTGGCGACGACTCCGCCGCTGGGGGGAGCGCCACACCGGTTCACCTTCAACAAGGACGGCCAAGTGCTCTCTTCCTCTGAGCAGGAGGCGTGGACGGCTGAGTGGTACCCCGTGAGTCCGGAGTATTTTCACACGCTCAGGATTCCCTTGCGCGGCGGACGAGAATTCGGGTTGCAGGATTCGGAAGACGTGCGTCCCGTGGCGATGATCAACGCGACTATGGCCCGGCGCTTTTTCCCCAACGAGGATCCGATCGGGAAGCGGATCAGCACCGGTGTGCTCTACGACCGGCCGCGCGAAATCGTCGGCATCGCCGGCGATGTCCGGCAGAACCGGTATCAGTTCGAGCCGCAGGCACAGATGTATGTGCCGCGCGCGCAGTTGCCTCACAAAATGGACATGACGCTGAGTCTGGATGTGCTGGTGGGGACCTTCGTCGTACGGGCGTGCGGCGATCCCGCGGCGCTGGTCGCCTCACTACGAAAAGCTGTCGCCGAAGTGGACCGCAATAGCGCGGTGACGAATATCCTCACCGTGGAGCAATACGCCGCGGGACAACTCCAGGACTTGCGGCACTACGCCACGCTGCTGAGCATCTTCGGAGGGATTTCGGTGCTTCTCTCCGTGGTGGGGCTGTTTGGAATCATGGCTCACTCGGTCAGCCAGCGCACCAACGAAATCGGCATTCGGATGGCTCTGGGCGCGAGTTCTCCCGCGGTTCTGGGCTTGTTGATCCGGCAGGGGCTGGTCCTGGTGGGGATCGGCATGCTTGCGGGAGTGGCCGTGTCGCTGGCGTTGACCCGAGTCATCGCGACCTTCCTCTGGCGTGTGACGGCGACGGATCCGTTGACGTTTGGCCTGGTGCTGCTGGCGATGGCGAGTGTTGCGTTGCTGGCGTGTTACCTGCCGGCCCGCCGGGCGTTGCGGATCGACCCGATCGGCGCTCTCCGGTGGGACTAGGTGCTGCCAGTACTCAATTCAACGCGCAAGAAGCGGTGCCGGCTGGGTTAGCTCCTTCGCCATAACCTGAAAGCACCGGCTAGGTTAGAATCGGCGTAGGAGTCCCGCAGAGTATGAACATTACCCTTAGCCCTGAGCTTCAGAAGCGCCTCGCTGAAAAGGTAAAGCGTGGCGACGTGGGAACCGCCGACGCACTTGTGGAGCAAGCGCTCAATTTCTATCTCGACTACGAGGAAGGCGAAATAGACGAAGTAGAGTTCCGCGACACGGGAGCGGCGATCGCGGAAGCGCTGGAGCAAGGCGATCGAGGGGAGGGCCGGCCAGCGGAACAGGTTTTCGCCGACTTGCGCGCCCGGCATGGCATATCGCGTTGAGTTCCGCCCGAGAGCCGAGCACGACTTAGAGACACTATTTCGCCGGCTTGTTCAAGCGGCTCCACTTCATGGTCCACAGTGGATCGCAAGTCTGGAAGATGCGATCTACTCACTACGCGAAATGCCCGAACGCTGCCCGATCGCGCAGCCATACTCGAAGCCCAAAGCCTCCGTACGGCAGCTTCTTTATGGGCGATATCCGCATGATCTTCTTCACTATTGAATCCACCACCGTTTGGATTTTACACATCCGCCATGGTGCACGACGGGAACCGAAGAGCCGGGAACTGTTCGGGTAACGGCTCGCTCGCCCAGATGGTGCAACGAACTATTGCACTACCCGCCGTGGGATCGATAACGTGCATCCCACGCACCAGAGGAAACGAGCGTCCCGCCTTTGCCCGATGTCGACATATCTCTGCTCCACCCACGCAGTCTCCGGACCGCCGCGCTGAACGTGGCGGATCTCCGACTGCTGGTATGGCTTCGGCTCCGTGTCGATTGAGTTCAGCGGCTTGCTAGCCCCCGCGTGCTGAAAACGGGCTCAGCAACCGCTCCATAACTGTCGCGGTAAGTAGCTGTAAACCCGTGATAGACTGAACCTCATGAACCGGCGTGAGCTGCTGGCTAAGTGCGCTGCACTGGGCTCACTGACCGTCGGATCGTCACTTTCGTTGCGCGAGGCTTTGGCCAACTGGGAAGAGCAGGAGAAATCCCGCAAGCCAACCGCCTGGAACGAACTCGGCCCCTTCTACCGACGACAGGCGCCGCGGACGGCTCACCTCCGCGCACCGGGCGACCCTGGTCTTCCGGTCGCGGTATCGGGGCAGGTCTTCGACGCGCGCGGCAGCCTCCTCGATGGCGCCACGCTGGAGATCTGGCATGCGAACCACCTGGGCCACTACGACATCGAAGGTAACCGCTACCGAACCACGCTGGTGGCCGACCATTCCGGAAAATACTCTTTCGACTCGGTGATTCCCGGCCACTATCCTGGGCGCGTGTGCCAACACATCCACTACCTGGTCACAGCGCCGGGGCACAAGCCGCTGACTACGCAACTGTATTTCGCCACCGATCCGGTGTTCGAAGGCGATCCGGACCGCAACTATTCGAAAGATCCACTGATCCAGAGCCGCGATTTGGTCCGGCCGGTCATGATAACCGGCGATCCCAAGGCGATCCTTGCCTCGGTGACCTTCGAGATTGTTCTGGAGCGGCTGTGAGCCGACAAGAGGCTACTCTCGCCACGCCTTCTCCGGTGACGGCGGTGATGATCGCGAAGAACGCGAGCCTGGTTGCGGGAGTCTCTCAGGATCACAAGCTCCGCATCTGGGCTTTGCCCGATGCGCACCTGCTGCGAACTGTCGACTTGAACGGCCGGGAAGCGAATGTGACCGCGGTGTCCGATGACGGCCGCTGGCTACTGATGGGCGATTTCGCGGGTGGCGTCACGGTGTGGGACAGCTCCAGCGGAGAGGTGCGCCTCGAACAGCGGTTCCAGCACTATCTGACGGCAGCAGCATTCTCCCACGACGGCCGGCTGGTCGGGATCGCGCCCGGCTCTGAGGCGGTGAAGGTGCTGGATGTGGCCTCGAACCGGATGTTGTACGAACTGGAACGCACCCTCGGGGGATCCGACGCCATCGCTTTCTCGCGCGATGGCGCCCTTGTCGCGACAGCCGACGGCGATGCCGTGCGCGTCTATGATGCCCGCAACGGTAAACTCATTTCGCAAAACAGCGATTTTTCGCTGGTGCAGCTCACGGTGGAGTTCACCTCCGATGGTAAGCAGATCGTCGCGGCGGGTGGCGACAAGGTGGTGGTGTTCATCGACGCCGCCACTGGCAAAACGGTGCGCCGGATGAAGAAGACGGCGGAAGCGGTTTTGTATCTGGAAGTCTCTCCGGACGGAAGCCAGCTCGCGGCAATTACGTTTAAGGCCGACAACACGTCCTTGCCGGCGCCGGTTATCGTTTGGGATATTCCTTCGCTTCAGAAAAGGGCGGAATGGGTCTCGCCAGCAGGAGTCCTTTCAGGCGGCTGGATCAGGACGGAGGACGGCCACTTCCTTGCCGCGACGGTCACGCCCGATGCGCTGCACCTCTGGCGCGTGCGGTGATCGCGGGGCTAGCAGGACGGATACACAGGGTGTCGATGTGCGATTCGAAGTGATCTCGGCTTTTGTTGTGGGAGGCCTGATTCCCGTTCTGGCAACGTGCCTGGACTACGGCCGGAGCGGTTTCACGTACTCGGCCGCCAACTTCGTCGGAAATCTTGAGGACTATCTGGCCGGTGCACTTCTTCTGTTCGCCGGCCAGGTCTCTCTACGCGTGAGATCGTTCGCACCCGTGTTTCTGGTGTTGGCCTGGGCCTATTGCACGAGCATGATGTTCGGCAGTTTTTGGGGTCAGATAGAAGGTACGCTTCGTGGCGAGACCGAAGCCTACAATACGTTCGTGATCTTATTCAAACTGGCGTTCTTGGGTACCAGCGCTGTGTCGCTGGTGCTGTCCTTCCGTCGAGCGGTACGCGGCAGTGGCGCCTAGCGGACTTCGCGACGTGCAGATCGTCGATCGAGAACGACAAGCTAAAGCATGTCCCACCAGGCTGACAATGTGGGGCATGCTTTAGCTTGCCGGAGAGTTTTTTCAGCAACCTCCTGGACTAGCGGCCGTTCACTTCTGCTTAACAGACCCTTTAGCGATTCGAGTTTGACATGTGACCGTCAATTGTTCATAGTTCGAGAGG
>JBGPHB010000270.1:0-6395 GCA_041484155.1 Bryobacteraceae bacterium | reverse complement strand
GCATCTTGCACCGTGCTTTCGAGCAGGGCCGCAATGGAACAGCCCTTGTATTGAACGGCCAGGGTCTCGGAGTTGTAGCGGCTGCCGCGGCAGATGTCGCAGGTGACGAAGACATCGGGGAGGAAGTTCATCTCAATGCGCTTCAGCCCGTCTCCCTGGCAGGCCTCGCAGCGGCCGCCCTTGACGTTGAAGCTGAACCGGCCGGGCTTGTAGCCGCGCTCGCGCGATTCAGGAAGCTTGGCATACAGATCGCGGATGAGCGTGAACACCTGGGTGTAGGTGGCGGGATTGGAGCGCGGTGTGCGCCCGATCGGCGATTGATCGATCTCGATGACCTTGTCGATAAGGTCGATGCCGGTGATGGAGCCGTGCGCGCCCGGCTCGGTCCGCGATCCGTACACCGACTTCGAGGCGGCGCGATAGAGAATATCGTTCACCAGCGTGGACTTTCCGCTGCCGGAAACTCCGGTGATCACGATGAAGAGACCCAGGGGGAACTCGACGTCGATCTTCTTGAGATTATGTTCCGTAGCGCCGTGGATCACGATGCGGCTGTCGGTCGGGACCCGTCGCGCCTCCGGCATGCGGATCTTGCGCGCCCCGGCCAGATACTGCCCCGTGAGCGATGCGGGATTGCGCGTTATTTCGAGCGGCGTCCCCTGGGCCACTAATTCCCCTCCGAGCCGTCCCGCTCCCGGTCCGAGATCGATCACATAGTCGGCGCGCTCGATGGTCTCGGCATCGTGTTCGACCACGAGAACGGTATTCCCCAGGTCCCGCAGCCGAGCCAGCGAATCGAGCAGACGATTATTGTCGCGCGAATGCAGGCCGATGGAGGGTTCGTCCAGTACGTACAGCACGCCGCGCAGCTTGGAGCCGATCTGCGTGGCCAGGCGAATTCGTTGGGCCTCGCCGCCGGAAAGCGTCGCCGCCGAACGTTCCAGGCTCAGGTATTCCAGGCCGACGGCTACCAGAAAGTCCAGTCGATTCCGGATTTCCTCCACCGCGCGTCCGCCGATCTGTTGCTGGCGAGGGTCAAGCTTCCAGGCCTTCACTGTAATCAGCGCGCGGGTCAGGGACATCTCCGTCAGCTCCGCCAGCGTCAACCCGTTCACGCGCACGGCAAGACTGGACGGCTTCAGACGCCGGCCCTGGCAATCCGGGCAGATCGAGGGAGACATATACTGCATGAACCACTCGCGATAGGCCTCGCTGGCCGTCTCGTCCCGATAGTACGTTTCGAGCAATCCCAGCACGCCGGGTTGTCCGCCCGCGCCTTCCAGCAACGCGGTCTGGGCCTTCTGGGGTAAATCCCCGAAAGGCTTCTGGATCGCAATCTTGAGTTTGCGGGCCAGGGTCGTCAGCGCGTCGGCCATGAAGCTGGACCCGCCGCCCGGACCGAGTCCGCCGTCGAGCAGCGGCCGCGCGGGGTCCACCACAACCTTTACCGGGTCGAAGCTCCACCGGCTGCCCAGTCCCGTACAAGTCTCGCACGCGCCGAACGGGCTGTTGAACGAAAAGGAGCGCGGCTCAAGCTGTGGAACGCTCGCGCCGCAGTCCGGGCAGGCGAGTTTTTGTGAGTAGAGACGCTCCATTTCCTGGCGGGGCTCCGTTCGGGATCCGTTCACGGCCACCACCAGCACCAATCCGTTGGCCAGCTTGGTCGCCGTCACGATCGAAGCTTCCAGCCGCTTCTCGATCTCCGGTTTGATTACCAACCGGTCCACCACCACCTCAATGGTGTGGTTCTTGCGGCGGTCGAGAGTGATCTCTTCGTCGAGCGACCGCAGAACGCCATCGACCCGGGCGCGGACGAAACCCTGACGGGCTAACTTTTCCAGTTCTTTCTTATATTCGCCCTTGCGCCCCCGTACGATGGGCGCCAGAATCATCACCCGCTCCTGGGCGCGCAGCGCGAGTACCTGCTCCAGGATCTGTTCGGTCGTCTGGCGAAAGATCTCGTGGCCGCAGTTCGGGCAGTGCGGCACGCCGATGGCTGCGTACAGTACTCGAAGATAGTCGTATATCTCGGTGATGGTGCCGACCGTGGACCGGGGGCTGCGGTTGGTGGTCTTCTGCTCGATGGAGATCGCCGGGCTGAGCCCGTCGATGGAGTCGACTTCGGGGCGCTCCATCTGGTCGAGGAACTGGCGCGCGTACGGGGAGAGCGTTTCCACATAGCGGCGCTGCCCTTCCGCGTAGATGGTGTCGAAGGCCAGCGACGATTTGCCGGACCCGCTCAACCCCGTAATCACCGTGAAGGTGTTCCGCGGGATCTCGACGTCGATGTTCTTCAGATTGTGTTGCCGTGCCCCGTGCACGGTGATGCGGTCGAGCAAGTCTTCTCCAATGTTCTGTGCGCTCTATTTTCCCATATACCATCAGGATGGCGAATTGCTCCACTCGAGCCCGTCTTGCCCCGAGGTGAGAATCGGAGCATGCCACGGGAACGCTTGACGACAATCTGGTCTCTCCGCCGCCGTGCGGAAGTACAAGTTCGAATCTACTACCGCGTGATCCAAGCCGGCGCTTGTCGAGTGCTACGGATCGAGCGGATCGAAGAGCCCCAGTAGGAAAGCAAGATCAGCGTACCATGACTTTAGAGCTTCTATTTAGGTCCCAGCCTATTGACCTTGGTCCCCTCAGGCCATTAAAGTCAGAGGAACGTGATCGAACAACGAAAAAATCAGCGCTTCGACCTAAGGCTCCCGTTCGAAGTAGTCCGTGCAGGAGCGAATCCCCCACCGGCCGGGGAAACCAGGAATGTCAGTTCTTCGGGTGTTCTGTTCACGTCGCCCGTGCCGGTCGAGGTTGGTGAGCCTATCGAGTATCTCATCACATTCCCCAAGGCGCCCGGCCCAGCCCCCGACGTTCGAATCCGGTGTGTAGGCAAAGTTCTGCGTGGTGACCCGGAGTTGACCTTCGCCGCAACGCTGGAGCGCTACGAATTCGTCCGGAAGTAGCAGGTTGTTTCTGCACTTCTTCTGAAAACCCCGCCCTTACGGGCAGGGCTTGTCGGGCGATTTGCAACCACGCCCGTCAACTGCGCCGACAAAGCCCTGCCCGTTAGGGCGGGGTTCAGTTGAGAAATGCGGCCTCAGTTGCTAGACTAGCGAAGAACGGGCGAAATGAACCTGACTCTTGGCTTCCCCGAGCCTGCGCAGGAAAGAATTCTAGCCAAGCGTACAGGCCTGGCCGGCGCAATCTCACGCTTTGAAGAGTGGATGGCGCATCCAGACTCGCCTGTGCGCGCCATACGGCATCAACCCGCGCGCCCAGGCGTGTTCGTTGACTTTCCAGACCCTCTAGCACCCGCGTTGCGGCAGGCGTTGGCCACGCGCGGCGTGCGGCAGCTTTATTCGCATCAAGCCGAGGCATTCCTGCATTCGAGCGATGGCCGTAACGTCGTGGTGGTCACGCCGACCGCAAGCGGGAAGACGCTGTGCTACAACCTTCCGGTGCTGAACGGTCTGCTGGCCGACCCCGGCGGGCGCGCGATGTATCTTTTCCCGACCAAAGCGCTGGCCGAGGATCAACTCCAGAGTTTTCAGGCCGCGGTGGATTCGATGGGTTCGGATCTCCGCGCCTTCACCTACGACGGAGATACCCCACAGGACGCCCGCCGCGCCATCCGGGAGCGCGCCAATGTCGTGCTCACGAATCCGGACATGCTGCACGCCGGTATCCTGCCCCATCACACCAAGTGGGCGAAGGCGTTCGAGAACCTGCGCTACGTGGTGATCGACGAGTTGCACTCCTATCGCGGCGTTTACGGCAGCCACCTGGCGAACATCCTCAGACGCCTGAAACGCGTGTGCGAGTTCTATGGGTCTTCGCCGCAATTCATCTGCTGTTCGGCGACCATCGCCAATCCCAGGGAGCTGGCCGAGGCGCTGACCGGCCTTCCTTTCGAGCTGGTGGATCAGAACGGCGCGCCGTCGGGCGATAAGTACGTGGTGTTTTATAACCCGCCGGTGGTAAATCGCGCGCTCGGCATCCGCCGGAGTTATCTGAACGAGACGCGGCGCATCGCGCGGGAACTGCTGGACCGTGGGCAGCAGACCTTGGTGTTCGCCAACAGCCGGCTGGCGACCGAGATCTTGCTGACCTATTTGAAGGACGACCACTCCGGCGTGCGAGGCTATCGCGGTGGCTACCTGCCGAAGGAGCGTCGCGAGATCGAACAAAAGCTGCGTGAGGGCGATATTCGCGCCGTGGTGGCGACGAACGCGCTCGAGCTGGGCATAGACATCGGATCGCTGGATGCCGTGGTAATGGCCGGTTATCCCGGCACGATTGCATCGACCTGGCAACGCGCCGGGCGTGCGGGCCGGCGGCAATCGATGGCGCTGGCGGTGTTGGTCGCCTCCAGCGCACCGCTCGACCAGTACATTATTGAACATCCCGAGTACTTTTTTGAACGCCCGCCGGAGCACGCCTACATCAACGCCGACAATCTCGAGATTTTGATCAGCCATATGAAGTGCGCGGCCTTCGAGTTGCCCGTTCGCGATGGCGAAAAATTCGGTTCGCATGACACAGCGGAGCTTTGCCAGTTCCTGGCCGACCTGAAGTTCCTGCACCACTCGGGCGGCGCATACCACTGGACTTCGGATACCTATCCCGCCGATGCCGTGAGCCTGCGCGCCGTAACCAGCGACAATTTCGTGGTGGTCGATGTCACTGGAGACCACCAGGTGATCGCCGAAGTGTCGTTTCCCAACGCGCTCACCACGCTGCACGAGAAGGCGATTTATCTTCACGAGGCCCGGCAGTACCAGGTGGAGCGCTTCGACTACGAAGGCCGCAAGGCGTACGTGCGCAAGGTGGACTCGGACTACTTCACCGACGCGATCGACTACACGCAAGTGAAAGGGCTGGACGAGTTCGAGTCCATGCCCATCCGCGAGGCTCGGGCGGCGCATGGCGAAGTTCGCTTGAATCGCCAGGTGGTGGGTTTCAAGAAAGTCAAGTTTTATACGATGGAGAACGTCGGCGCCGGGAATCTGTCGATGCCGGAGCAGGAGATGCATACGACGGCGTTTTGGCTGCATTTCTCAGAGGCGTTCCTCGCCCGGTTCCCGGACTTGACGCCGACCGAGAAACAGAACGGCCTGGTAGGCCTGGCGGCGCTCCTGAAGACGGTAGGGGCGTTGCTGGTGATGTGCGACCCGCGCGATCTGGGGATTTCAATCACCGAAGACATTTCAGGCGGATTGAAAACCTTCGAGCCGAACCTGTACCTCTACGACAATTACCCCGGCGGCATCGGCCAGAGCGCCGCTCTCTTCAAGCTGGCCCCGCGACTGCTGGACGGCGCGTCGAAGCTGCTGCGGTCGTGCAAGTGCGATTCGGGATGTCCGAGTTGCGTAGGGCCGATCGGTGAGGTAGGAGAGAGAGGGAAAGAGGTCGCGGGGCGGATTCTGTCAGAATTGCTTGCCTGAAATTGGGTCGAGAACCTACTCGTAAGTCGTCTTCGATCGAAGGAGGATTCTAAGAACGAACAAGGTTTGGGTCTTATGGTCGACACTGAAAAGTATTCGATAAGATCCCAAGCGCCGCCGGAAGACGCCCGGCCCATTCCCGCCCGTTGAGTGGCTTTACGTTACCTTGAAACGGGTTAGCTGACAGTTGCTCTAAGACTCGTGTTACACGCGCTTGAATGTGGCGTGGCAATTCCCGTAAGTCTTTCTCAGCATCCGCAGTGAGCCTAGAGGCCCAGTTCATGTTTGATCTGGGTCCACGGACGGGTCTTTCCTGTCCGGACTTGTTTCAGAGCGACCCGCACTTTTTTGGCCTCGGCGCGGGTAAGGGTTTCATCGGCATCCGCCAACTTCTTGGGCTTCATGGAAACGCGGCCATCCTCCGTCGTCACCTCCACAAGGTCGCCCTCCTTCAGTCGAAGGGCGTCAAAAACCTTTTTCGGGATAACAATCTGACGTCGCTGGCCAATGCGGCTTACCGCCACGGGCGCATTGGTACCATCACGCTCGATAGCTCTGCTAGGCATACTTTCAGCGTATCAGTTGTACGGAAGCGTGCGGGCTTGTCTGAATATTGCTCAGTGGTGTCCATACGGGCTTACGCGGTCAACGGTTCGCGAAAACCGGTACGGCTTCTTGGGCGATCAGGCGCGCATCATTCGTGACTAGGGTCAATCCGAACACGCTGGCTCGATTGACGCCGAAAGTCATCGGTGCGCTGCCGAGCGACATGGCGATCGAGCTGAGAGCGATCCCGGTTTCGCTCGATGGCGAGAACAATCTGACCGTCGCGATGAGCGATCCGTCCAATCGCCACGCGGTCGACGAGATCGCGTTCTTCACCGGTACCTACGTCGTGCGTGCCGTCGCGACGCAGATGCAGATCGCGTGGTGCCTCGCGCACTACTACGG
>JBGPHB010000269.1:0-6405 GCA_041484155.1 Bryobacteraceae bacterium | reverse complement strand
GGCAAGGCCGAGGAGAAGGGTGTTGACATGTCCGAACTTCTGACCGAGGTTCTGAAGCGCGATATTGAGATCAACGAAGCACTGAAGTGAGGGAAGGTTGAACCACGCTGTTGAAGAATCATGGCGAGGCAACTCGCATCGTCTCCACACCGACGTGAACAAGAAATCTATCAAAAGCGATCTGGCGAGAGTTGATCGGATGAAGGATGCCGATATCGACTATTCGGACATCCCGCCTCTCGGCAAGGCTTTCCTCACCAAAGCAACGGTGGCGTGGCCGCCGGCCAAGACGCAACTGACCATCCGCCTTGACGCCGACGTGCTGGCTTGGCTCAAAGCCCACGGAAGAGGTTATCAAACGCGCATCAACCGCATCTTGCGCGTCGTAATGGAGAATCAGCCCCCGCGCCTTAGGTAAGCTTTTCTTGAGGACGGGCGCGGTTTCTTGCGGAGTCCTGCCGTCGCTATAGGACGGCCACACCGTACTTCCGAATTCCCGAATCGGCTGACAGAATCGGCATGCCCTCCACCCGTGCTTGGGCCACCATCATGCGGTCGAATGGATCTCGATGCAACGGAGGAAGCGCCTCCAACTCGGCCAGATGTGCAACCCGGATCGCCAGCGTACTCACACGGTTCCTTTCCAACTGTTTTACGATGTAGCCCGTCGCCGGAGCCGGCAACGGCAGCTTCCCCAGCCCGAACTTGATCAGCATCTCCCAGATGCTCGCGACGCTCAGGTATAGATCGTTGGCCTCGTCAAGGTAGAGAGCACGGTGGGCGGTAGAGAGCCTGGCGTCATCCGAAATAGCCCACAGGAAGATGTGGGTGTCGAGTAAGATCTTCACCGCTCGAACTCTGCCAGAATATCGTCCGGAAGAGGAGCGTCGAAGTCGTCCGGGACTACGAAGTCGCCTTTTGCCGTCCCCAGTTTCCGCCGGTACGGCGCCGACTCGACAGGCGTCAAGCGCACCAGCCGACGGCCTGAGCGCATGATGACCACCTCTTCGCCAGCCATCGCCTGTTCCAGCAGCCGCGACAAGTGTGTCTTGGCCTGATAAATATTCACCTCGACTGCCATGACTAGATAATAGACTAAGTCTGAATATTAGTCAAGTTAACGGAAAGTTCCCTGTCGGACCCAGAATACAATGTTCATCATGACGCGGCGAGAATCGCTACTTCTGGCGGCGGCCTTGCTTGGCAAGCACACGCTACGCGGCCAGCAGCCGGAGGCGACCTTCTCCAGTCGAGTCGACGTGGTCAGCGTTCTCGCCACGGTGCGCGACAAGCAGGGACGGATCGTGCGCGACCTCTCCAAACGCGACTTTCGCGTCGAAGAGGACGGCCGCCCGCAAACAATTCGCTACTTTGCTGCCGAGACAGATCGTCCACTGACGCTCGGCCTCGTCATCGACACGAGTGGGAGCGTGCTGCCTGTACTGGCAGCCGAGCTGAACGCCAGCTCGATCTTCTTTCGACAAGTGCTGCGTGCGGATCGATATCTCGCCTTTGTCATTCACTTCGATTTTGAGGTGGAGCTACTCCGGAATCTGACTTCGTCCCGCGCCGAGTTAGAGGCGGCGTTGGCTGAGTTGGCATCGTCCCCGCCCGTTCTCGCTCCGCAGCCGTCCGGCGCGGGCCGCACAGACCGGATCGGGAGCACACTGCTGTACGATGCCATCCTGCTGGCTTCGGACGAATTGATGAAGAAGCGGCAGGGCCGTAAGGCGTTAATCTTGCTAACGGATGGTATTGACCAAGGCAGCCGGATCTTCCTCCCCGCCGCAATTGAGGCCGCGCAACGCGCCGACACACTTGTATATTCCATCTTGTTCGCGGCGCCGGTCTTCCTTCCGCCAATCTTGAGGCCGCCTGCCCGCTACCCGCCAGTTTGGAGGCCGGCCGGGCGTGGTAGAGTCCCCGCTGCGCCTCGGTTCCACCTGGGCAAGCGGGTGCTGGAAAGAATCTCGACAGAAACCGGCGGCCATTACTTCGAGGTAACCGAGATGCAGACCCTCGAGAAAATCTTCGCCACCATCGAGGAAGACCTGCGGTATCAGTACAGTCTCGGCTACACACCCGACCAAATCCAACCTGGTTATCGAAAGATTCACGTTCGCGTCAATCGAGGGAACTCGGTTGTTCAGGCGCGCGACGGATACTATGCTCAGTAGAGCCACTCCTTGGCAATGATCGGCTCGTACCGGTGCGATTATTGCAGAGCCTGCACCAGTGGCGCTGAGCGGTGATCGAGGGGAAAGAAGACCGATTAGTTAGGCGTTGACAGTCTGGACTACAGCGACGGACACGGCATCGCGACTGAGTGCGCCAAATCTCTGCGAACTCCCTGGTGAGGTGCGTTGGCGGAGCGAAGAAGGCAATTTCCTTGCCCCTACCTCGAGACCGAAGTCGAGCTGACTCAGGAGCGCGAGCGTCACATTGCGGACCGTCATCCTGATCTGCTCCCTGAACACCGCGAGCGAGTTGCCGAAGTGCTGGACGATCCAGATTAAGTCCGCAAGAGTGTTCGTTTCGGAAGGGCTAGATTGTTCTCGCGGTGGTACACTGATCTGCAAAGAGGAAGGCACGTCGTGGTTGTTGTTGTCAGCAACTCGGGCCTGGCAAGCGTACGTGGATAATCACGGCTTATATAACGGGGAAACTGGTGGAAGGAGAAGTCGAATGGAAGAGAAACTGACGTTCAAGTACGATCGGGAGGGAGACATCCTCCATATCGACAAGTGTCCGCCATACTCGGAGCAGGAATCCGAGGAACTCCCGGACGAAATCGTGGCCCGGCTGAATCCGAAGACGGGAGACGTTGAGAATCTCGAAGTACTGTTCTTCTCGACGCGACTCCTCCGAAACGATCTATTTGAATTACCAGTGGCGGCCAATCTGCGGCTCTCAGGACGGGAGGTCGTCTAACCAGTTCCACATCCGGTCGGGGATCGAGGACGAACGCCACAGGTGCTGAATGCGGCCCCAACCGCCCGCAAAGGTACTTTGTCGGGGATAGTTGCCAGTATACTCGCAAATCATTAGGACACGAATATGAAAACAAGCTTTGTGATCACATGCGCAGCATTGGCGATCGCGGCCTCCGCGCAGGCGCAGGGTAGTGGCCCTCAATACCAAGTCGACCGCTCTTGGCCCAAGCCCCTTCCAGACCGATGGGTCCTGGGAGGATTAGGCGGAGTTTGCGTGGACAACCAGGACCACGTGTTCCTCCTGAATCGGCAAGACGTGCTCGAGGGAGAGCTGAACGCCGGGCATCGCGCTCCTCCGGTGATTGAGATTGACTCCGCGGGCAATCTGGTCAATTCCTGGGGGGATCCGACGCTTCTCGAGGCACGCCTCCACAGTTGTCACGTCGACAAGGACAACAATATCTGGATCGGGAGCGCCCCGTCCGGCATGGTGCAGAAATATTCGCACGACGGGAGCAAGCTCCTGTTGCAGATCGGCAAGAAGGGCGTCTTCGATTCCTCCGACGGCACCGTCAAGGGTAAGCCTCTCAATTCGCCCGCCGCGCAATTCTTCATGCCCTCCAGCATCGATGTCGATGCCCAGAACGGCGACGTTTACGTTTCCGATGGCGAAGGCAATGGCGGGAACCGTCGCATCGCAGTGATGGACCGCACTGGGAAATTCCTGCGCCAGTGGCAGCCCGACGGCATGCAGACCGTGCACTGTATGGCCGTGGCCAACGATGGGTTGGTGTACGTATGCAACCGCGAAGGAGCCCGCCTCCAGGTGTACGACAAACAGGGGAACTTCAAGAAGAACATCGCGATTCCATGGACACCCTACACGCCGCCACCCGACGGTAAGCCTAAAGAGAGCGGCGGCGCGGCCGTGTCGCTCGAGTTCTCGCGCGATGCGGGCCAAAGGCTCATGTATGTCATCAACCAGAACAGCGCGCTAGTCGAAATCATGGACCGCGAAACCGGCAAGATTCTCTCGGAGTTCGGCCGTGTCGGGCACTTCCCCGGTGAATTCGACCAGCCGCACGGCATCGCCGTGGACTCCAAGGGCAACGTCTACGTCTCCGAAAACCGCGGCAAGAGGATTCAGAAGTTCACGATGGTGAGTCAATGAGGGCAGCCGTACTAAGCCTGTGTCTGCTTGTCGCTCCGGCATTCGGGCAGCAAGGCCACCCGTTGACGGGCACGTGGTCGGGTGACTGGGGTCCCAGCGCGACCCAGCGGCATCAGGTCACGTTCGTCCTGAACTGGGACGGCAAACAGGTCACCGGCCAGATCAACCCAGGTCCGGATTCCATTCCCATCGCGAGCGTCATCGTCGATGTGGCCACCTGGACGATTCGCATCGAGGCCGACGCCAAGGACCACATCACGGCCGAGGGCCGGCTGGAAGACATCGGTTCTTATCACCGCAAGATCACCGGCACGTGGCGTCAGGGTGCCGCCAAGGGCGACTTTAGAATTACCAGGGACTAGTGGGACATGCTTCAGCTTGTCATCCTCGCAAGTCTAGGACTCCTCCTCGCCACCCCCACGTCCGCCCAAAGCGCATTTTCGGCAACCTACGACAGCACCCGTCAGGTAAAACTGAGCGGCCCCGTCACCCGGATCGATTGGACGAATCCCCACGCCTTTTGCTTCATCAACGCGCAGGACACGAATTGGGCCGTGGAAATCGGCAACCCCCTCGACCTCGAAAAGGACGGCTGGAAGCGAGACTCATTGCACATCGGCGACGTGGTCACCGTGGACGGCATCCCCGCTCGAGGCCCAGGCAGACAAGCCTTCGCAAAGTCGGTTGTCTTGACCCGCACGGGTGCGCGTCTGTTTGTCGCGTCAAACAAGAAGCGCCCTCCCTCCTCGGAGCCCGCCCCCCGATGGCCCGAGGGCCAAGTAAGACTCGGCCCCCCGCCCGGCAAGAAAGGCTATTGGGGCGCCGCAAGCGCCAGCGCTTTAGTCGAACGCACAGCCACACCAATCCCCATGAACGACGAAGGCCTCCTGCGCAACCTCGCCGACGCGGACCGCGTCGCGCCGTTCCAGCCCTGGGCGAAATCCGTGTACGAATATCGCCAGCGCAGTCTCTTGAAGGACGACCCGTTCGTGCGCTGCCTCCCACCCGGTGGACCGCGCCAGTTTCACACGCCTCACGGATTCCAGTTCATCGAGCAGAAAGAACTCGGCCGCATCCTCGTTCTGTTGGGCGGTGGAAACCGCAATTGGCGAGTCATCTACACAGACGGACGGCCTCAAGGCCAGAAGGATGAAGCGGTCCTGACCTACTACGGAACCTCGGTCGGCCGCTGGGAGAAGGACACCCTGGTGGTCGACTCGACCGGCTTCAATGAGAAGTTTTGGTTCACCAACGGAGGCCTTCCCCACACCGAGGCCCTGCACCTGACCGAGCGCTTCTCCCGGCCGGATCTCAACACATTGAAGTACGATGTAACTGTGGATGATCCGCGCACCTACACTAGGCCCTGGACCGGCGGCTGGACCATCCAGTGGGTTCCCAACGAAGAAATCCAGGAATATTTCTGTGAGGAAAATGCGGAATCGACCTTCATCCGCTAACGAGGAACGACCATGAGACTCGCGGCTCTGTTTGCATTCAGCTTAGTGACGGCGTCGGCCCACCACTCCTTTGATGCGGAGTACGACTCGACCAGGACGGCGACGCTGACCGGAATCGTCACCAAAGTGGACTGGGTGAATCCGCACGCCTACATCTTCATCAACATCAAGGACGAAGGTGGCGCAACCAAGGAACTTCGAATTGAGCTTGGCCCTCCCTACGCCCTCACCCGCGGCGGTTGGAAGCGGGACACCGTGAAGATTGGCGACAAGATCACCGTGGAGGGAGCCGCTCTCGCCAAAGACGGGCGCAACTGGGCAGGATCTTTGCCCACGACATTCCTGATCCTCAGTGCTACTGAGAAATTGCCAATGCGATGAAGTGGACGGCGTTCGTGTTTCTGGCGTTGCCGTGCGTGGCACAAGTGAACTTAGGGTCAGCGCCTGGCAATAAGGGATATTGGGAAGTAAGACCCGGCCTCGGCGGTGTTCCGCGCGCCAACGACATACCCTTCCAGCCGTGGGCCAAGTCAGTCTACGAGCACCGCCAGGCGACCTTCTCCAGGGAGTCCCCGCTGGTAGATTGCAAAGCGGCTCCTGGACCAGGGTTTCTAAATGCACCCGGATTCGAAATCGTGGACGCGCCGGAGCTCAAGAGTATCTTCATCCTCAACATCGCCGGCCCGCACTCCTGGCGCATCATCTATATGGACGCCCGTCCGCACCCCAAACCGGAGGATCTGCGGCCGACGTATTTGGGACACTCCGTCGGACACTGGGAAGGCGCTGCGCTGGTGATCGATTCCGTGGGTTTCAACGAAAAACAGTGGACCGCCGGAGC
>JBGPHB010000268.1:0-6407 GCA_041484155.1 Bryobacteraceae bacterium | reverse complement strand
GGCTGGAGGCCTTCTTCGAAGATCGCGAAGTAGCCGGGCGTTTCGGTGATCCGCAGCCTGCCGACGACACCGACTGGGTCCAACACACTTATGATGCCTGGCCGCCGCTGCTGGTGGGAGAAAGGTTTTTTGTAGTCGCTCCCTGGCGCACCGAGCCCACGCCGCCCGGCCGCGTCCGCCTGGAGATCAATCCGGGCTTGCAATGCGGCACAGGCCAGCACCCGTGCACGCGGTTATGCCTGGAAGCGATGGAGCGCCTGGTCCGGCCAGGTGATAACGTGCTCGATGTTGGGAGCGGATCGGGAATTCTGTCGATTGCGGCGAAGCTTCTGGGCGCGGGACGCGTGGTCGCGTGCGATATCGATCCGGATGCCGCCAAAGTGGTCCCGTTCTTCGTCGGCAGCGTAAACGCGGTGCGTTCTGGTTCCTTCAACGTGGTCGTGGCCAACATCAGCGAGGATGTCCTGGGTCCGATGCGCGTCGACCTGGAGCGGGTGGCCCCGCAAAGAGTTCTATCCGGGTTCCAGGACGATGCCGGCGAGTGGACCTGCGTGGTCTGTTAAGGGGCCACGAGTTTGTTTGTACTACTGAAGCCCGAAATCTTCGCAGGCTGCGAAGACCGCGTGCATTTCCGGACGGAACCCCGCCCTGACGGGCGGGGCTTTCCGGCGTGGTTGATGAACGCCGTGGCCGAGCGCAAACCCGCAAAGCCCCGCCCGTCAGGGCGGGGTTCCGCTGGTACAACTCCTTGGTTGCGGCTATGCTGCTCAGCGTTCACTCATGGCCCTTAAGGTTTTTCAGGCCACTTGTGCTTCGGATACCGCCGCGACAGTTCGCGCCTGACCTCTGGATAGAGGCGTTCCCAAAATCCCGCGAGATCGCTGGTCACCTGCACCGGCCGGTGATTCGGCGCGAGCAAATGCACCACAACGGGCACGCCTCCGATGCGCGGGGTTTCACGAACCCCAAAGAAATCTTGAAGTCGGGACTCGATCCACGGCGCCTTGCCTTTTTCGTAATGCACTTTCACTTCACGGCCGCCGGGAAGCCTCAACCGTTCGGGTGCGATCTGGTCCAGCCTTGGCGGGCGAAGAGACTTCAGCAGTCCCGCGGATTCAAGTTCGGCAAAGCTCGAACGGTCCCGGCAGAGAGCGGTGAGGGTGCCGGCGACATCGATTTCAATGCCTCCAAATGCCGCCCGCGCCTTAAGCTGCTCCAACTCATCGCGATCCGCGAAGCGCCCGATGTCGGCTTCGAGCGCTTTCTCAGCGAGCAAAGCGGAACCCCGCGCTGGGCTGCGGGTTTCCTCGATCACGAGTTGGTCATACATCAGGGCCGTGACTTGCTCGACACGCTCCGCCGCACGGTTCCACTCGAGAGTGGTTCGCTCGACAGCGCGGTCGAGCAACCACTCGGGCTCGATTGGCGCGGCCAGGCGAACCAGTGGAAGACCGTGCTCGCGACGCTCCTCGATATCGATAGCGACCAGAAACTCGTGGCGGCAATCCGGAAATCGTGCCGAGCCGCCGGAAGCGAGCAGCAGGTCGCCGTCACGGCGGTGTCGGGCCACTCGATCCGGGAAGGCGGCGAGCACGGCCTGCAAAATTTCGGCATCGCCCTGGCTATCGCGTCCCGGAATCATTCGCCGAAGTTGTTCGAACACGCTCCGAGTCTGCTGTTGCCAGTCGGACTCGGCAAGCGTCAGAAGGTCGGACGATCCTCGTTCAGCGGCGCTCAGAACGGCGGCCACGGCGCATCCTCTTTCCGGGACGCCACGGCGAGCCGCCTCGACGGCCAGCTTCGCCAAGCGCGGATGGAGGGGGAGCCGCGCCATCTCCGGCGTCACGCACAAACGATCCAGCAACGCGTACGCGGCGACCAGCGCGGATTCGGGCGGCGCTTCCAGCCACTCCAGCTCGCTGATCTTCATCGCCCGAAGCTGCAACCCGACTTGCGACAGCTCGCGACGCCGGATCTCGGGCTGATCGGCTGCCGGCCGCCGGTGAAAATCTTCCGCGGTATAGAGCCGGATCACCCGGCCCGGCGCGGTGCGGCCTGCGCGGCCCGCCCGCTGGGCGGCCGATGCCTGGCTGATGCGTTGCACGTTGAGTGACGGCAATCCGGTCCACGGAGAATCGACGGCCACTCGCGCGAGGCCGCTGTCGATCACGGCAGTGACGCCTTCGATAGTGATTGAGCTTTCGGCGACATTAGTCGAAAGGATCACTTTCCGCTGGTTCGCAGGAGCCACAGCGAGGTCTTGCTCAGCCGGCGACAGATCGCCGTGAAGCGGCACAACCAGCATGCCGAACCGTTGGCACGCGCGCGCCGCGCGCCGAATCTCGGATGCACCTGGGAGAAACACCAGCACGTCGCCATCCAGGCCCCGCTTCAGAAGGCGGTCGAGCGCGCTCGCCACTTGCTCCTCGAGCGCAGCGGCGGAGTGCGGTGTGTATTCGATACTCAACTCGTAAAGCTTCCCTTCCGAGCGGAGGATCGGACAGCCTCCCAGATAGCGAGCAATCGGCTGAGCATCGAGCGTTGCGGACATCACCACGACCGGCAGACCGATGCGCTTTACCAACGCCAGAGCGAGATCGCTGTCCAAATGACGTTCATGAAACTCGTCCAGCACGACAACGCCTGCTCCGCGGAGCCGCGGATCGGCGAGCAGGCGTCGTGTCAGGACACCCTCAGTAAGAAACCGCAGACGCGTGCGCGGACCACTCACGTCCTCAAAGCGCACTTGATACCCAACGGTCTCACCGACCCTCTCTCCGAGCTCGCTCGCCACGCGCCGTGCCGCCATGCGGACAGCCAGCCGCCTCGGTTCGAGAACCAGGACGTCGCCGAGGCCCAACGAAAGAAGAGCCGGCGGTACACGCGTGGTCTTCCCCGCTCCCGGCGGCGCTTCAATCACCAGATTCTTGGAGACGCGGAGAGCATCCACGATCTGTGGAATCTGCGCATCGATCGGGAGCGTCATTCGTCGACAACGGCGCGGATGGTCTCCGGCGCATTTCCTTCCAGACGATTGTTGACGAAGATGTAAGCCGCGCGGCGCTCCTCGCGCATGCGGCGAATCAGCGCGCGCAGCGACTCGCGGGCCTCGGAATTCTCATCGCGAATCCTATCGTAAGGGGTAAACATGGCCACGGCATCTTCATACGCTCGCCCCGGCCGGAGCAGCGCGCGCAGCACCGTAAAATCCGTAGTGAAGGCGCCGCCCATTGCCATCTGCTCGCCAAGCGCCGGCATGCGCGTCCAGGAATTGAAAACGTGGGCCACGTGGTGCGCGCGAAGGCAGTCGAAATAGGATGGCGCCAGATACTCCTGATTCCGCACCTCGACAGCATAGCGAAACGAGGCCGGCAGCGCGGAGAAAAACGAATCCAGCCGGCGCGTGAATTCGCCGCGCGACGCGCCCCGTGTTCCAAACTCGAAGATCAGCGCGGACACACGCGCCACGTACGGAGCGAGCGGCTCCAGGAACAGCGCCTGCAACGCATCGGCATTCAAGTAAGACTCGTTCTTCAGTCCGGCCCGCGGACCGTAGCGAGCATGTTTCGGAAATACTTCGGCCGTCACCTCCTCAGGAACTTTCAGCGCGAAGCGGAGCGATGCCGGCGCGGAAACGAACAGCCGCTGCCAGTATTCGGGCGAGGGAAACTGATAGAAAGAGAAATCACCGCAAACAATCGGAAATGTTTCGGCATACTCCGTCAAGCACTCGCCTTCGAAACGCTTCTTGGAAAACTTCCCGCGAGAGAGATACCGTTCGCGCGTATAGATCTGATCGATCCATCCGTCATACTTCCAGGAACTGGTCCCGATCCAGATGTTGTCAGTCGCGAGGGAGCGAAGTCGCACCGCGAGAGCGCCGCGATCGAACAGTAGGGGCTGGTCGAACAGCGGAAGGGTCATTTGGAAGAGGGTAGTGGGGAGTGGGAAGTGGGTAGTGGGGCCGGGTGTAGAGCGGGTTGGTGAGATTGTTTGCCATGGCGGCGCACCAATTCACTTGAGCCCGAAGAGCGTTCACGATCTTGACGTATGGCGGGACGCGATCTCATTGGTGAAGTCAGTCTATACCGCCACTCGCGGTTGGCCTCGCGATGAACTCTACGGCCTAACCAACCGGGCCCGAAGAGCGTCCGTTTCGATTCCCACAAACCTGGCCGAAGGACGAGGCCGCGGCACGCCAGGGGAAAGCCGAAGGTTCGCGCAAATTGCACTCGGGTCCGCTTACGAGCTCGATACGCTACTGTTGATCGCAAGCGAACTGGGCCACCAGGACCCGCAAAGCATCGCCGCATTACGCGACCGCCTCGCAAGCCTAATCCGCCGCATCCAAAGCTTCATCCGATATCAAGAATCCAGATCTCAGTAACCCTCGCCCACTACCCACTCCCCACTACCCACTCCCCGCTTTTACCACGCATGCGCCGACCTGTTATAAAACGGATCCGCACCTGCCTCAATCACTCCATCCGGCAACACCTTGATCAGCACCGGAGCCGCGCCGTTCGCGAAACGGGAACGCATACTGGTGCGGTGGCCGCGGCCGGCCAGGTCGGCGGCCGTCACGGGCGGAATCCGCTCGTCGAGCAGCAGGTCCCCACGGTTCCAAGCGTGATTGTCGAAGCTCGAGACCAGATGTCGAGTCTCGAAGCGCGGGGCCTCGATCGCGTTCTGCGCGTTCAAATTGAATTCGAGGACGTTCATCATGATTTGAATGAGCGCCTGGTCCTGGTTGTCGCCGCCCGGCGTGGAGAGCGTCAAGTACGGGCGGCCATCGGCGAAGGTCACGATGGTCGGGCTGAGCGTGACGCGCGGGCGCTTGCCGCCGGCCAGCTCGTTCGGATGGCCCGGGACCAGCACGAAGCTCTGCGCGCGCTCCGTCAGCGGGATGCCGGTATCGCCCGCGATCACGCTGGGCAGCCACGCGCCTGAAGGCGTCGCCGAAAACATCATGCCGTCGCGATCGATCGCATCCACGCAGGTCGTATCCCGCGCCATGAGCTCGTCGTCGATGCGGATCATCGCCGTCTCCGTCTCCGCCGGATGCCGGCCCGTCTTCCCATTAATCTTGCCCGGGATAAAATCCATCGAGGCCCTCGACGCAATCAACCCGCGGCGCTCGGTTGCATATTCCTTCGAAAGCAGAGTTTGGATTGGAATGTGGTTAAACTTGGGATCCCCGTAGTAAGTATCGCGATCGGCATACGCCAACTTCATCGTCTCGGTGACGCGATGAATGTACTCGGCGGAATTGAGTGGAGCATTATGGGTGTCGAAGCCCTCCAAGATATTCAAAGCTTCGATCATGGAAGGTCCCTGGCTCCAGAATCCGGGCTTGTAGACGCGAAAACCCTTATATGTGCCGGAGACCGGCTCCTCGATTTCGAGCTTGAACGCGGCCATGTCTTCGTAGCGCAGCAGTCCGTTGTTGGCTTTGCTGAAGGCGTCGATCTTGCGGGCGATCTCGCCGCGATAGAAGTAGTCGCGCACGGCGTCGATCGCAGCTTGGCGGCTTGCCCCGGCGGCTAGCGCCTATTTCTCCACCTCGGCCATGGAGCGAAGCGTGCGGGCAAGATCCGGTTGGCGGAACATCTCGCCGACCATGGGCACCCGTCCGTTAGGCAGGAAGTGGGCCTTCGAGGTCGGCCACAGATCGAAGAACTGCCGGCTGCGCGCGATGCTGCCGGCCCGCATTTCATCAATGGCGAAACCATCGGCAAGATCGATGGCGGATGCGATGGTCTCCTGGAAGGATTTGGTTCCGAATTCGCGCAACGCCACCAGGCCCGCCTCCACCATGCCCGGCACCAGCGCCGGCATCAACCCCGCCACCGGAATGATGCCCTTTAGTCCGCCGGGCTCCGTTTCCTGAACTTCTCCCGGCATCAGTTTTCGCGTGCGGAATAACTCACTGGTAGCCAGCTTCGGCATCGTGCCGACGCCCGCGATCGCATACACTTTCCCGGCCTTTGTGCGGATCAGGATGGGCGCTTCGCCGCCCATCCCGAAATGCGAAAATTCCGAGACGGAGGCGGCGAACATGGTCGCCAGGCCCACGTCAACGGCGTTGCCGCCTCTGTAGTACATGCGCATCCCGGCCTCGGTTGCGTACTCGCTACCCCCGGCCACGGCGCCATGCGTGCCGCGCACGGCCTGTCGCACGGGGCGATCGAAATCGCGCCGGGCCTGGGCGGCGCACCACCCCGCCAGAATGAGGATAATGAAGAACTTCTTTGGCATCATAGTGTTTCTCTACCGCTGAAGCCATTATAATAGTTCATCGTGGAGCCCAACGCACCCCTCGAAGCCAAGCCACGCAGCGCCAACAAAGACACCGAGCCAATGCTGTACTGCCCCGTCTGCAGCCGCCGTCTGGCCGAGCGAAAGTG
>JBGPHB010000267.1:0-6428 GCA_041484155.1 Bryobacteraceae bacterium | reverse complement strand
TCTGCGGGTCGAGCGCCAGAACACAGTTTCCGGCGGGCAGATACATGACTCCGTTCACCACAATGGGCGTGGCGGCGGAGGATGCGCCGCCCTGGCCGCCCTTGGCCTGGCTTGCGGCAGGCGCCTCGCTGCGCAAGCTGTAGGTCCACGCGCGGGCTAGCTTGGACACATTCACGGTGTTGATCTGTGTCAGCGGCGAGTACCGCGTTCCGCCCGGATCGCGGCTATACAGCGGCCAGTCCCCAGCGGCAATCCCCTTGCCCCCTTGCTGCGCGACCGCCGTCATTAGAAGCGCCAGTAGGCCGGCCGGGACCATCAACCACGTGCGCATGAACCAGTCAGTATATCAACGAATTTTGGGAATCCTTAGCGCTCCACCGCTTCTGCCAGCTTCACTCCGATATGAAATCCGTCATCTATCTGGGTGCAGTGGCGTACTTCCCCGATGGCAATCGTGGTCTTCAGATGAACCTGAACGATCGTTCCCTGGGGAAGGAATTCGGGCACAAGCAGCTTCAGGCCGCCCCTTGATGTCTCGATGATCTGGGTGGGCCAGATGTCGGGGGAAAAAGGCTTGAGAACCTGCAGGATGCCTGGATGGTCGCTCGGCACGCGCCGCTCACGCCGCCTTTCGCCCTCTAAGGGCTTTGGGGTGTGCTTCGGGCGCACCCAATCCAATCCGAGACTCTCGGGCATGCAACGCCTCCCTCTAGTCCATCCTCCGTCAGGAGTACTGGTTTTTCAATGAAGAATATCCCCTAGATCCGGGCGATTACATGCCTGGAAAACACCGTGATTTACAGCGGTTCCAGGCTCTGGCTCCACCCCCGCGGCTTTCGGATTCAGGAGGTTCTGAAGGTGCGCGTGACGCAGGCCCCGGCCTGCAATGGCCCGCAATGGAATTGACTTTCGGCTTACCCTCGCGATACGATACCGCAGAAGCTGAGCAGTACGCTCACGGGAGGTAGGCGGCATGAAGTCTCGATTGGGCACGGGTCTGCTCACAATTCTCGGTCTGCTCCTCCGCACGGCGCCCGTGTTTGCGCACCATTCGTTTGCGGCGGAGTATGATTCGACCAAGACGGTCACGGTGAAGGGAGTCGTCAACAAATTAGCCTGGGTGAATCCTCACGCCTATGTGTACATCGACGTGAAGGACGAGAGTGGAAGGGTGGCCACCTGGGCTTTCGAATCGCTCAGCCCAAATGCGCTGGCCAGAGGCGGTTGGAACAGGAATTCCCTAAAGCCCGGGGATCCGGTCACCGTCGACGGTTATCTGGCGAAGGATGGAAAACCGCTCGCGGACGGCTCGATTCATGCCAATTCCAAACTGATCACTTTGGCCGACGGCAAGAAAGTATTTGTCGGGTCGTCGGCGGACGAGGCGAGCGCGGGCAAATAGGGGAATAATATGCGATACACGCGTTCGATCCTGGCCGCCGTGGCGGCCTTCTGGGCGGTGATTCCGGCCGGCAGCGCTGCCCAAACTCTTAGCTTTAATCAAGAGACGGCGCCGGCGGGGCCAACCCCCCGCACACCGGACGGGAAGGTGGATTTTTCCGGAGTGTGGTCCCCGGGAATGAGCTTCGCAACTCTGGGACAAGTCCCCTTGCAGCCTTGGGCAGACGCGCTATATAAGGAGCGCCGGGCGAACTTGAGTAAAGACGATCCGGAGGGGCACTGCCTGCCCGCCGGCGTGCCGCGGATTTCTCCGTTTCCACAGAAGTTCGTCCAGACCCCCACGCTGGTGGTGATCCTGGACGAGGGGAATGTCCATAGCTACCGTCAAGTTTTCCTCGACGGGCGCGGCCACCCCAAGGATCCAGAACCGCTGTGGATGGGAGACTCCATCGCCAAGTGGGACGGCGACACGCTCGTGGTCGATACCGTCGGTTTCAACGACCAGACCTGGCTGAACGGGCAAGGCGTGCCTCATAGCGACGCGCTGCATGTCACCGAGCGCTACCGGCGGCCCGACTCGGGGCACGTCGAAGTCGAAATCACGATGGAAGATTCCAAGGCTTTTACGAAGCCGCATACGTTCAAGCGGACCTACACGCTGCTCCCGAAATGGGAGATTCATGAGTATGTTTGCAACGAGTTCAATATCGACGCGGAACACCTGGTTGGGAAGTAGTTCCATTTTCTTGCTCCTGACGGTGGTTGCGCAAGGCGCCGACAAAGTCACCTCCGGAGAGTTCATTGCCGAACCCCCGACGCTCATCTCACTCGGCTTCGAATGGAAGATCGATGGGGACGATAACCATAACGCGGCCGTCGCGGTTTCTTACCGGAAGAAGGGAGACCAGGCGTGGAAAGAGGGGCGCCCATGCTTCGGCTCGATCACGAGCGCATCAATGAGAATGCGCTCCAGTACACCACGCCTAACATGTTCGCTGGGAGCATCTTCGACCTCGAGCCCGCGACCGATTACGAGTGCCGTTTTGTTCTGGCCGATCCCGACGGTGTAAACGGCAAGCCGGAGAACCTCGTGACCGTTCGCACGCGGTTCGAGCCGAAGCCGGCCACCGGCGGGAAGGTCTACCATGTTTATCCAGCCGGCTTCCAGGGCCAGAAGCAGGAACCGGCGTTCACTGGCCTGATGGCCGCGTACAACACCGGCGCCTCTCACTCCGATAATTTCAACACCTACCCGCCTCGCGTTCAGCCCGGCGACACGATCCTGGTTCATGCCGGCCTCTATCAGGACGATCATTTCAAGTATGGAGCGGGCCCGAATGGGACTGGGCCCTCCGATGGCACCTATTACCTGACGCAGAGCGGAACCTCCGACAAGCCCATCGTCATCAAGGCCGCGGGCGATGGCGAAGCGATCTTCGACGGTGACGGCGTCTTCAACCTGTTCAATGTGATGGCCGCCAATTACAACTACTTCGAGGGCCTGACGATCCGACATACGGATCTCGCGTTTCTGGCCGGCCTGAAGAACATCGCAGGCTCGCGCGGGATCACCATCAAGAAGTGCCGCATCGAAGACGTGGGGCGAGGCCTCTATACGGATTGGTCCGGATCGAGGGACTTCTATATCGCGGACAACGTCTTCATCGGCCGGATTGATCCGAACGCGCTGCGGGGTTTTACCGGACGCACGTGGCAGAAATACGGCGAGAGCCCCAAGCTGGTGTCCGAATACGCGGTAAAAGTCTATGGGCCGGGACACGTGGTTGCCTATAACTACGTCGCCAATTTCCATGACGGAATTGACGTCGCCACCTACGGCAATCCGGACGGAAGCCCCAATCCGATCCGCGACCGCATGCCGGTTTCCATCGACTTCTACAACAACGACATCACCAACGTGGAGGACAACTGCATCGAGGCCGATGGCGGCGCGCATAACATCCGCATCTTCCGGAACCGCTGCTTCAACCACGGACACCGGGCGCTGAGCGTGCAGCCGATGTTCGGCGGGCCAGTGTATTTCATCCGCAACATTGTTTACCACGCGCCCGAAGGCGGCGCCGTGAAGTTCACCGCGTCGTCGGCCGGGATCGTCGTCTATCACAACACGCTCATCGCCCCGATCAAACCAATGCTGCTGGCGGTGTCCAACGTGCATTACCGCAACAATCTGGTTCTGGGCAAGAGCGAGACGGGCGAGACATTCTCAGTCGAGACCAATACCAACTATTCGAGCTCGGACTACAACGGCTTCCGCCCCAACGAGGGTGCCGAGTTTTCCTTCGAGTGGAGTTCGCCTCCGTTTTTGGCCCGCGCCAACTTCCCCGGCGAGCCAGGCAAGCGTGCATTCCAGGAACAGGTCCGGTTCGAAGCCCAAGCGAGGGAAACCAGAAAATTCAAAACGCTGAAAGAGTTCAGCGAGGCCACTGGCCAGGACCGGCACAGCGTCCTGATGGACTATGACGTATTTCAGAAGGTCTCGCCGCCGGATCCGTCCGATCCCCGCAAGCTTTACAAGGCGGCGGATTTCGACTTCCAGCTCCGGCCTGGCTCGGTGGCCGTCGACGCCGGCGTTCGGCTCCTGGGCATCAACGACGATTTCTCCGGCCGGGCGCCCGATCTGGGGGCCTACGAGGTGGGGCGGCCGGCACCGCACTATGGTCCACGGGAGTGAGAAGCCCCCTCCCTCGTGGTCAGAGAGCTGACACCGAACCGCGACAGTGATGGAGCGGGTTAGGCGCTAGGCACGGAGGCCGCGCCGGTCAGGAATATCATCGCGAAGACTTCGCCCAACTGCCGGGGCGATAGGGCTCCGCTGGGACGGAACCAGACTTCCACGCGGTTCATGAGCCCGAGCAGGCTGAGGCAGAGGTACTTGACAGGTATGTCACGGCGCAACGCCCCGGCGCTCTGCGCCTCTTGCAAAACGGACCGCACCAGGTCCTCGTACACATCCCGAAGCGACATCACGTGTGCCAGCCGCTCCTCGGAGAGAGAGTGCATCTCCGCCCGCGCCGCCGAATGTGTGTTCTGATCCCGGCAAAGACTTTCGATGTGTGTGCGGATCAACCTGCTGGTACGCTCCACCGGATCCTGAACTTCGGCCAGCGCGGTGGCGACGTCGGTCCGGATCTGATCGAGTGACGACTTACAGATTGCGTAAAGCAGGTCCTCTTTGGTTTCGATGTGATAATACAGCGAAGCCTTCTGAATGCCCAGAAGAGAAGCAATCTCGCGGGTGGTGGTCGCGGCGTAGCCCTTTTTTGAGAACGACGCGGCAGCCGTGTCCAGCAAGCGTATCGAGGTGGATTTCCGCGACGCCTTCGACAACCCACGCGCCCTTGTCGCCGATTTCGTTGGGCTGCGCCGCGGCTCCGGAAACACCAGGCGGGCGCGCTCGGACGGGGCTGCGGCGCCGTTGAGATAAATCACTGTGAAGAGCTCGGCGAGTTGCTCTGGCGATAACTCTTGATCCCTGCGAAACCAGAGCACGGCCCAGTTGAGAACGTTGAGGAGGGCAAGATAGAGGCAGTTGGCCGGGATGTCCGTTCGGATCACGTTGGCAGCCTGCGCCTCTTCGAGAACCGAGCGCACGAGACTTGCGTACCTCTTCCGCAGCGCCAGTACGTCGCCGTAATGACGGTCTGAAAGCGCGCGCAGCTCCGTGAGCATGGTCACGTGTCTGTTCTGGTGCTTCAACAAGACTGTGACATGAGCGCGGATGAGGACCTTGGCTCGCTCCAGCGGACGCGCGACCTCGTTCACGGCGGACTGCACCTGGATCAGGAGCTCCTCGACGGTAGACACGCACAATTGATAGAGCAGATCTTCCTTGCTGGCGACATGATAGTACAGCGAGGCCTGTTGGATCCCCACCGCCGCGGCAATCTCACGAGTCGTGGTGGCGGCATATCCCTTTTCCCAGAACAGGGCCGCGGCAGTATCGAGCAATCGCTCCAGCGTGGGCTTCCCGGGATGAATTTGAGCGTCAAGAGGCGACGCGGGAGCGTTGCTTAGATCCATGGGTGTGCGCAACAATGGGAACATCTCTATTATGGCGCGATTTCGCTCCCTTACGGTGTATCAGCCACTTACCGAGACAGTAATGGAGCGACTTGACGGAGATAAATTTTCCACGGCGTCTCAGTCTCAGGGAGCGGATTGAAACAATCTTCTAAAAGTGAAATTGGACCGCCAGCCTCAGGAGACGCGGCTGTAGGATTTGGGTTGGCAGGCCGCCCGGCCCACCGTTTGCGAGCGACTTGATCGAAGTACCCGCGGTTGTGCCCAAGGTCTGAACCTCCACTAGAACGGTGTTCGAATTGGTCACGTTGAACACATCAAGCTGAGCCTGCACCCGCAGGTTTTCACGGATTTTGAAAGTCCGCTTGAAGCCGAGGTCGAGCTGATTCAGACGGTCGTAGAACCTCGATCCCGGGACAGCGAGCGGGACAAACAATGAGCTATTGGTAAGGGCCCCGGGCTGGCCTGCCGCCGGAAACACCCTTTGGCCCGCCGGACAACCTACACAGTCGATCGGATACACGGAATTCGCGGTGAGCGTCCAGTTCACATACTTCTGGAATTCCGGGTCGTTTTGCCACGTGAGGCTAGCCTCAAAGCCCTTCCACAGGGGGAAGTTTCCGGCGAGCTTGAACTCTGGCCGGAATGGAATCATGCCCGATTCGTCGCAGAACCGGAGGCTGTTCGGGTCGTTCAGCGTGCCAGCGGGGAAATTGCTGCCTGAGGTATTCCCGAAAAGCGCCGTTTGCTGCGTGCAGTTCACGTCGGTATAGCGTTCAATCGTCATTCCCCCAAAGAGCATTCCACGATGGGGCAGCCGCGTGGAGAATCCGACTTCGTAGCCCGTGTAGACGTTCCCGAAGAGTTTAGGGTCGACGTTGGTCTGGTAATTCTGCGCCGGAAGTCCAAACTTAGTCTTGTCCAGGTTGTAGGCCGTGATGGTGCTACCGTCGAGCGGGTTGATGATACTGATCGGAGACCAG
>JBGPHB010000266.1:0-6431 GCA_041484155.1 Bryobacteraceae bacterium | reverse complement strand
TTCGTATTGGTGAGCAAATCGTTTTCATCGAAGCGGACCACGCCTCGGAAATCATCGATTCCAGTCACATACTTATAGGTAACGCGCGGCTCGATCACGTGTTTGACTTTCTGGCCCATCCACGAAGGCGCGTCGAAGATACGGGCCAGCGAGGGCAGCACCAGGTCGACTGTAAGGTCCCGCGAGCTGCGCAGAAAGCTGCTCCCGGTGAGCTGCGCGTTGACGATACTCGATCCATACTCGGTCTCGCGGATGCCAAAAGTCGGGATCAGCGCGATCTGGTTCCAGCGGAAGGCCGTGGTTACGTGTGGCGCGAAGTCCAGGCGATCGACGAAGTGGCGAGTTTGAAACAGGGGCTGGCTGCGGTCCATCAGTCCGGCGCTGGCATCGAAGGATACCCACACCGGCCATTTGTTCAGATCGATTTCGCGCTCCCGGCCGGTGAAGTTTACTTCCGGGAGCTTGCGGATCGCGATCGTGTCGCCGGGGGTCGAGCTTTGGAAATTGACATTGCGCTGGGCGACAAAATCGAGTCCATAGTTGGACCAATGCCTAGTCACGAAACCTACCGAGTGCGTCTCCGAGGAAACCGCCTCATTAAAGGATTGGGTGAAATTCTGGAGGAAAGCGAAATTGGACAAATAGTCCAAGTCTCCACGAGCCTCCCATCCCTTTCCGAGATCGGACTTCCCCTGGAGCGTGACCCGGAAGCCGCTTTCGGACGAAGCCGATTCCCGCGTGTCTTTGATACCGAATACCGACAGGTCGAAGCCCGTACTCTCGTTGACCCTGCCCCGGAGTTCAGCATGGTGAGCCAAACCCGCTTCCGAGAAGTATTGGCCGCGATAAGTGAGATCGTAGCTGCGGTTGATCGCCCAGTAGTAGCCGAACCCGAACATCCTTCCGTTCAAAGAACTATTGCCGATGTTGGGAACTAAGAAACCGCTCCTACGTGGTTGTTTCTTTAGGGACTTATAGAAGAACGGCGTATAGAACAACGGCAGGCGCTTCAGGTAGAACCAGGAGTACCGGGCGATGGCGTGATCGCCCGGGACCACGTCGAAAACCGGGGCCTTCAGTATCCACCACGGACGCGGCACCACGCAATCCGTCAGAAAGCCGTCGTGCAGGATGTAGTGATCCTTGAGCCGTTCGGCCCACTTTCCTTGAAAGTAATAGGGGTTCGTCGTGGTCAACAGTCCGGGTCTGGCCTGTACCTGGGCGGGGGCCGATCCCGTAACGACGTAGAAAGTACCAGTCTCTTCATCAATGTTGTATGCGGCGCGGTCGCAATCGAGCTTTTCGCCCCTGACGAAATGTTCAAAATGGACGTGCCCGCGGGCCTGCACGTCGCCGGTTTCCTCGTTATAGTCGATTTCGTCGGCCTTAAGCTGCATGTCGATGGTCTCGACACTAGCGGCGCCGCGCAGGTGGCGCAGCCGGCCGACGACTTCCTGAGTCCCCGCGACAACGTTCACGGAACTTGCATTGGGCGCCTCCGACCGGGGCGTGCGAACTCTTTGGTTCGGATTGGGGCTGGCCTGAACCGGCTGAGGGGGCGCAGGTAAAGGAGGACGATAGGTTTGGGCGCTCAAGTTCAGGGCTAGAAGGAGGTAAACGGCTAGACGTACTGAAGAAAGTTCGTGACAAAGCTCGCGAAATATGTTACGAAGGAAGGAAGCGAAAATATAGGATCTTGCTCGGAGACCGAGTCTGGGTTGCAACCAAGCAACGTAGCAGAGGCCCGTTGTCTCAGTCAAGCCAGCGCCAAAACGATATGCAGTGCAGCTATTGCCGGGAGTGGAATGAAGAGGACGAGCGGCGTTGCGGCCGTTGCGGACGTCGGTTGCGGTTTTCGGGCCAGGAATCCCGCCCGCTCTCTGCCGCGACTGCTCCCGCGCTGGAGATCCTGGCAGGTGGGGAAACCGTGGTTTCGGCGCCGCCGGCGAATCTGAGTTATCAACCATCCCTTTTCCGAGACGTATCCGGCGGCCCTAAGGTAATCCCAATTCCGATGCTGACACCGGTGCCGCCTTCCGGACGCGAAGACACGCCAGCGCCACGGCGAGTGGCGGCGCGATCTTCTTCACCGCGCTCGCGCTCACGCCGCGTGCCGGATTCACAACAGTCGCTGGACTTTTATGAGGCATACGGAAGCGTGCGGTCGCCGGGGGTGCAAACCGAGGCGGTGATCTACTGCGACGCTCCAGTGGCCCTGCCCTCGCACCGAGTGATCGCGGCGGCGTTCGACGCCAGCATGGTGCTGATTGCGGTCGGTCTGTTTCTGGCAATCTTCTTCCTCTCCGGGGGCATGCTGGTGCTCTCCAAGGCGAATGCTCCTTTCCTGCTGGGCGTGGCGGCGGTGCTGGCGCTGTTCTACCGCATGCTATGGTGCCTGGCGAACGGGGACACGCCGGGAACGCGTTTCGCGGGCCTCAAACTGGTGGACTTCGATGGCCGTCCGCCCGATCGCGAGCAGCGCGGCCTGCGCCAAGTGGCGAGCCTGTTGAGTCTGCTCTCAGTCGGTCTCGGATTGGTGTGGGCCCTGGTGGATGAAGAGAATCTCACCTGGCACGACCACATCTCGAAGACGTTTCCAACTTCTGGGTAGTGGGGAGTGGGTAGTGGGCCGACGATCCTGCACTGCTGACGTCTTCTCCCACTTCCCACTTCCCACTTCCCACTTCCCACTTCTCACTTCCCAATGTTAGTCTGATAACTGTGAGTTGTCTGGTCGCGCGCTTCGCTCCTTCCCGGCGATATATTGCGCTCGCAGTGTTTGCGGTCGGCGGAACATTGCTGGCGGCTTGGACCGCGCTGCGGTGGCCCCCCAACTGGATCGCGGCGGCGCTGTTCGCTCTGTCCGCGCTGGTGGTGTTCATGCTCGCGCTTCGGCCCGCGATCGAGATCCACGAGACGCATTTGAAGGTTGGACGGAGAGCGATTGCGTGGAGTGACATCCGGCGCGTGGACCAGACCCGATGGAATGCGCCGCTGGCGGTGTATCTGACGGTGGCGGGAGGACGGCGCCTGCTGCTGGTGTATCCGGGTGATCTCGATTCTTCCACCAGCTTGCTGCGGCATCTCCGGCGCTACGCGCGCGAGGCGTTGCTGGATGGCGTGCCGTACCGGCAGTTCTGGGGTGAACCAGCCGCAGAACCGAAGCAGTTGCCACTCCCCCGGTATCCCCTGCTCCGTCCGGAAGACGAAGAGGAAGTGGAACGGATGTTTCAACGCCTGAAGTCCGTGGGCCGTCTCGATCCGAGAGGTACGGACGAAAAGTAAGTTCTTACTCTTGCTGATACTGGCCGGCCTGGTGGTCTTGTCCGGTGTGTACCACACCGCCATTCTGGCCGCGCCCGGATCCTATCTGGTGCGCAGCGGACCGCCAGAGAATGCGGATCTGGCACTGGTGCTGGCGGGCGATCCTCACGGCAATCGGATCCTGAAGGGCGCCGAGCTGGTGCGGCAGGGTTACGCGCCGAAAGTGCTGGTCAGCGGTCCGGGCGGTATTTACGGACACCATGAATGCGATCTGGCGATCCCGTTCGCGGAGATGGCGGGGTATCCGGAGTCGTATTTTCTCCACCTCGAGCACCAGGCCCATTCGACCGCCGAAGAAGCTCAGGCAACCATTCCCGAGTTGCGCCGGCTCGGGGCCAGGCACGTGCTGCTGGTTACCAGCGACTATCACACACGCCGTGCCGCAAAAATCTTTCGCGCCGCGGCGCCGGATATGACGTTTTATGTCGTGGGCGCGCCGGACTTCTACTTCACGGCCCAGAGTTGGTGGCGCGATCGGGAGAGCCGCAAGACCGTCGTCATCGAATGGATGAAAACCGTGGCGGAGTGGTTTGGGTTGTGAGGGAGAGTATCCGATTTGCGTGGCCCTACTTGTGGCGCTACCGGCGCGGATTCGCGCTAGGCCTGGGTGCGCTGGCGGTCAAGGATCTGCTTTACGTCGCGCAGCCGCTGGTGGTGCGCGACGCCACCAACGCGCTCACGGGCGGGTTCGCGCTGCGTTTGCTGCTGGAGTTTTGCGCGCTGTTAGTTGGGATCTCACTGCTCAAGGGATTGTTCCAATACTGGATGCGTGTGACTCTCATCGGCATCTCCCGGGATGTCGAATACGATCTGCGCAACGACATGTTCGCCCGCCTGGTGACTCTGGATACCGGGTTTTACAGCCGTGTGCGGACCGGCGACATTCTGGCGCGCGCTACCAACGACATGAACGCGGTTCGGACGATGCTTGGTCCGGGCGTGATGTACCTGGCCGACACGTTGCTGACGCTGGTTCTAGCCCTCGGCGTGATGCTGCGGGTGGACTGGCCCCTCACGCTGGTGGCGCTGGCGCCGTCGCCGCTGGTGAGCCTGGCGGTGCTCGGGTTCGGCCGCCGCATCCACGACCGCTTTGAAGCGATCCAGGGCCTGTTCTCCGACATCAGCAGTCGCGTGCAGGAGAGTTTTTCGGGCGTGCGGGTGGTGCGGGCATACGTGCAGGAACGCGCCGAACTGGCCCACTTCGAGGCGTTGAATCGCGGGTACATCCACGAAAACCTGCGCCTGGCGAGGATTTCGGGCCTGTTCAATCCGCTGCTGCAAGCGTTGTTGGGGGTGGTGTTCCTGCTGGTGCTGTGGATGGGCGGCATACGGCTGATGGCGCACAAGATCTCGCTGGGCAGCTTCGTCATGTTCAACATGTACATGGGCATGCTGATCTGGCCGATGATCGCGATGGGCTGGGTCGCTAATCTAGTGGAGCGAGGGCAGGCCTCGCTGGGGAGAGTACGCGCGCTGCTGGGGGAGCTTCCGCGCATTGCAGCGCCCGCCGTGCCTACGCCGTTGCCGGCGCCGCTTCGCGGAGAGATCGAATTCCACGGAGTGGCCGTGCGTTACGGCGACCGTAGCGCGGTGGAACGCGTCAACCTGCGCGTTCCCGCTGGCGCCACGGTGGCCATCGTGGGTCACACCGGCAGCGGGAAGAGCACGCTCGCGCACCTGATCCCGCGCTTGATCGATCCCACCGCCGGCGCGGTCACGCTGGACGGTGTCGACTTACGCGAACTCTCGCCCGAGGACTTGCGGCGCGCGATCGGCTATGTCCCGCAGGAGACCTTTCTGTTCAGCGCGACCGTAGCCGAGAACATTGCTTTCGGCGTCCAAGACGCGACCGAAGAAGAAATCCGCCGCGCGGCGGAGATCGCCGGGCTAGGCCCCGACATCGCGGGCTTCCCCGAGGGTTACCGGACCATGGTGGGCGAGCGCGGCATCACGCTTTCCGGCGGGCAGAAGCAGCGAACCGCGATCGCGCGGGCCGTATTACGCGACCCACGGATCCTGATCCTGGACGACGCGCTCGCGAGCGTCGATACGGCGACCGAAGAAGGCATTCTCTCCGGATTGTCAGGCGTGATGCGAGGGCGGACGACGATTCTGATTTCGCACCGCGTCTCGACCATTCGCAACGCCGAACGGATCTTCGTCCTGGAGCACGGGCAGGTGGTGGACGGCGGCACGCACGCCGAATTGCTGGATCGCGGCGGGTACTATGCGGAGTTGTATCAGAAGCAGTTGCTGGAAGAGGAGCTGGAAGCGATCTAGCGCAAAAGGGAACTGGCTCGAATTTCGCCGATTTTGCGAAATTCGTGCCTGTACCCTTTTGCCCCGTTATCAAACCGTATGCCTCGGACGGGGCAAAGCCGGGACAGGCACGAATTTCGCAAAAAACGGCGAAATTCGGTCCAGTCCCGGTTTTGCGCACTGGTCAGTTGACCGGTTCGCCGGCCTCGACCAGCGCCAGGACGGGCGCACGGATGCCACGCCATGCCTCCAACAAGGTGGAGAGAAGGTCCTGGACCTCCGCGAGCGGCGCATCGGCCTGGCGGGTGTTGGCCTCAATCAACCGGCTCTGCATGTAGGCGTAAAGTCCGCCCAAGGTGCGGCTGATCTCGCCGCCCTGCTCGTGATTGAGCGAGAGCATCAGCTCATTGATGATCTCCGCCGCCTTGGTGATCTGGCGGGAGCGTTCGCGAATCGCGCCGCCCTGAAGATGCCTCCGCGCCGCGCCGATGGCGTCGATGGCGGCGCGATAAAGTATGCTCACCAGCATGACCGGGTCCGCACTCAAGACTTCAGTCTGCCGATAATTCGCGTAGACAGGATGCGCCATGGGCGGATGTGCTCGGTTACCTTCGCTTTAACCCGTCGGCGATCCGAAGCACCTCTTCGGGCGGAATCTGCCGGACCATTTCGCCGGTTTCGCGATTCACGATGCGCAACACCGCTTGGCGCGTCCTGCGGTCAATCACGAAAGTGATCTCATGGTCCTGACCGAAGGCTTCCACGGCGTTTACCGCCTAGACGGCCTGGATCAAGCTGCGCTGATCCTGGCCGGAGGACTGGACCGGCACGGGCTCGACGGGCGCGTT
>JBGPHB010000265.1:0-6437 GCA_041484155.1 Bryobacteraceae bacterium | reverse complement strand
GAGGCTGGCGCGGGAGGCTGCTACCCGTACCCGGAAAGATCCCGCCGCGAAAACAACAGGTCCGCGTACCCGTTGGCTCCCAGTACCTCCGGCGTCCCAGGAGACAACGTCCCATCATGATGCACCGTGTGTACACGGTAGTCTCGAGCGGCGAACCAGTTCAACAGCTCGGCCGCGTTAAACCCGAGCGCTGCCAGGCTGCCGGGCGTGTACTCCAGAACGACGGTGCAGTTCGGGTTCGCGGCCAGGGTCCGCTCCATTCCCCAGCACACCGGCGGCTCGTATCCCTGGACATCGATCTTAATGAAGCAAACGGGAAACGCCTCATTGACGAAGCTGTCGACGGATCGCAGCGGAACCTGCAGGAAACGCCCCGGTGCGGCATCGGAATTGCGAAACGTCTTTGTCGCGATCCGATGATCGGCCGGATGAGACTCGTTGAGCGCCAAGTCGACCGTTCCATCCTTCTCGCCCACCGCGGCCTGAACCGGAACGACGCGATCCCGTAAGGGGAACGAGTCTAGCATTTCTGAAAAGAGCGCGAAATTGAAGGCTTCCGGCTCGAAAGCATACACGCGGAACTCGGAATCCACGGCTCTAGCAAAAAGTGCCGCCGTATAGCCCACGTTCGCACCGACATCAATCACGTGGCCGCCGAGAAACAGCTTGGGATGCCGGCGAATGAGATGGTAGAACGAATCCTCCAGATGACGCTTGTAGAGAAAATACGAGCGGAGAAAGAGGCGCCGGCCCCAGCGGCGATCCAGCAATCCGGAGCGCTTCACCAGGAAATACGACCCGGATACCAATTTCAATTGAAGCCCAGCAAGGTTCATGACGGAGGCCGACCGGAGTAATGGCGCACGGTCCTTGCTATCAGCGCACCGGCCAGCGCGACGTACAGCGGGTCGGTTGGAAAACGGTATCGGTAGTTTTCGAAGAAGCTCAGAAAGTTAGACATCAAGATCACCACGACAATCTGGTCACTTCGCTGTAGCAATCACGTTGACGCCGGTACCGTCGGGTACAGTTCGGTTCCAATAACTCGACTCCAGGCTAAGCGGCTTGGCCGAGCTCAAATCTCTCAAGGTGTATCCGCACTCCCTCAGAATGTCAAAAAGCTGCTCAGCAGTGTTGCCTTCTTCCGCATGGACATACGGGGACAACTCCATGACCAATGTAGGCTTGAATTGCTTCAGCAACTCGCGTCCACCGTTCAGAACCGGGCCTTCGTGGCCGTCCACGTCGATTTTGATCACATCCAGTCGATCGATTCCCTGGCGGACGGCGAAACGATCAAGAATGTCCATCCGAGCATTCGATGTACTCTCCAACCTTCCCAAGTGTTTAGGATGGAGATTCCCGGCATTCTGCAAAGGCCACCCTGCGTACAGTTCGGCCTGTTGCTGTCTGCCGGGTTTGTCCACGAGGAACAGCTGCGCCGCCGTCACCCGGCTTGCGAGATCGGGGTTTAGAGACAGATTTCGCGTTAGCTTGCGAAAAGCAAAATCCGTTGGCTCAAAGGCGAAGACACGTCCTTCCGATCCCACTGCTTGCGCCAGAGGCAGAGTATGCGCGCCGACATTCGCTCCGATATCGAAAACGGTATCGCCCGGGCGGATAAGCCGCCGCAGGGCCTTGGAGGTCGAGCGCTCGAATGCCCCTAGGAGGTAAATTGCAAAATCAATCCCTTCACCCAAATCCAGATCCCATGTGATTCCTGACCGGCGAACCTGCACAGGCTCACCGGGTTTGGCGGCCAGTCCCACCAGCCTGAGGGACTGGTAAATGGCTCGCGCGCCAGCGATCTTAGTCTTTGTCTTGATTATCAACGAGACATCACCCGTGCAGCCTTTCGCGACCGGATCGCTGCTTGAATCCAGGTCGCCAATAACACTACATACAAGCAGTCAGTCGGAAAGCGATAACGGTTATTCTCAAAAGACGACAGGAAGTTCACCGTCATCATCGTAAACACTATGTTTCCGATAACAAATGTCGTCAGGCCGATTCGCACTCGACCCAAGTTGTCGCGCACACTTCGCCACACGGAAATGAGTCCCCAGGCCCACAATAACGGGAACAGGACTATTAGAAAGGTCCCTGTGTACAGCGCCAAGGAAAACGTGTTGCCGGCTCCCTTCAGAGCACGCAGCCCCTTTCCTGTAGCCTCACGAAATTGTCCGAACTCGACTATGTTTAAGGCGCGATCAAACTTCCGGATGTGTTCGCGCAGCGGCTCGAACTGAAAGAAGTCGGTAGGGGGGCGAAAATAGCAGAACCATGCGATCACTACTGAGCGGAGGTAGGCCTGTGGAGCGTGGATGAGGACTTGTCGGGAAACCTTCTGATACAGCAAGTTGGCTTTGAGGTAAACGAGATGATTGGTATTTTGTGCGCCGGTAGATTTGACGGGGTTATACAACACCGGAATGCCCGTCGGGCTGACCTTTACATAAGGAGCGTAGTCTGCCGCCGCAAATATTCCATCCATTCGTCCGAAGTCATCCAGGTCGCCGCGCATGATCAGATGCTCGCGTTCGTCATCGGTCAATTGGTGCAAGGTAGTAGTGGAATTTGCGAAACCAAACCACGAGCTAGCGCCAAACAATCCGAATACAACGAGATTCTTCATATAGAGGGCCAGCACAGACAGGCATGGAATCACTGCTCCGGCGACGACATCCCTTCTCTTTGTCTGCACAAACCACGCGATCAAAGGAATCAGGGCGAGCATGAAGTAGAGATGGTAGAGCGCACGGAGCCAGGCCAGACACGCGTAGAACCCAAAAAAGACAAAGGATTGCCAGAATCCGGGACTTCGGATGAGCCTGCGGAATACGATCGCCCAGCCCAGAAGCAGAAACATAATCAAGGGCTCGTAAGTCGGGAAATTCTCATACAGAACCGTTCCAGGGTTTATCGTAAAGACCAGAGTGAACAGGAGCGCTAAGGTGGTCGAGACCGCCAGGTATCGGAGCAGCCGGAACAGCAGGAGGCTGCTCGCAAGTCCGGTTGCCATATAGACTCCATGCATGGCCTCGCCGTAATGATCCGGGAAGCATTTGACGAGAGTACCGACTAAGATATTCATTAAAGGCGGTTGCATGTGAAAATAGAAAATACTTTCCCATAACCGTGTGCGGAGTAACGCAACGTCAATAAACTGAAAGTTGTTCCATAGGATGTCCGTTTGGAATCGGATACCGGCCAAATAGTATCCGAAGCGTGAAATCGCAAAGCAGGCTACAATCCACGCAGCCGGAGATCGAACCAGCCGATGCAGTATCGGCAACGATGCTGGACCTTGTTCCAGGGTGTTCTTTGGTGATGGAGGGGACTGGGCGGAGCCGTGCTGATCAGCCATAAATTGTTTCCAAAGAGGTCCTGTGAGCAACATTATACCCCGGAGTAGCGCGTTCGTGATCGTTCGATCCTCGGGACAGTCTCCTTCCATTGGAATACGCACGCAAATAGAACGCCAAAGCCGCAACCACCGCCACCACAAAATTGAGAAGTGAAGTGTATAATTTTGGATTGAAAGCGGACGCCAGCCACGTAATACGGGATTCGAGAAGCCAAGAAACGCCAGCGAAATCCGGATGTAAGGTGTCCGAGCCAGCCACCTCGCGCGCCTATCCATGGACCTCCGCCGGGGAGGAATGGGCCTGATACCACTGGTAGGTGGCCTTGATGCCTTCCCGTAGGGATATCCGAGGAGCCCAGCCGAGCCCCTTCAAGCGGCTTACATCCAGGAGCTTGCGCGGCGGTCCATCCGGCTTCGTGGCGTCAAACACAAGCATGCCGCGGTAACCCACGGACTCGCCGACCATCTCCGCCAGCTCGCGAATCGTGAGATCCTCCCCGGTACCTACGTTGAGGAAGGGCTCCTGGTCGTAGTGAAGCATCAGGAACAACGCGGCGTCGGCCAAGTCGTCGACGTGCAGAAACTCCCGGCGCGGCGAGCCGGTTCCCCAAATTTCAACCTCGGGCGCACCGTGAGCTTTGGCTTCGTGAAACTTGCGGATCAGCGCCGGCAGCACGTGGGAGGACGTCAGATCGAAGTTGTCCTCCGGACCGTATAGATTGGTCGGCATCAGGCTGATGGCGCGGAACCCGTACTGCTTTCGATATGCCTGCGCCATCTTGATTCCCGCGATCTTGGCCACCGCGTACCATTCGTTGGTCGGCTCCAGCGGCCCAGTCAGCAGATATTCTTCCTTCATCGGCTGAGGGGCCAGCTTGGGATAGATGCAGGACGAGCCCAGGAACTGAAGCTTCACGACGCCCGACTTGCAGGCGGCATCGATTACGTTGATCTGAATGGCGAGATTGTCGTGAATGAATTCCGCCGGTTGGGAGCTGTTGGCGGCGATTCCACCCACCTTGGCGGCCGCGAGGAACACGTACTCGGGCCGTTCGGCGGTGAAAAAGTCTCGTACCGCGGCGGCATCTCGCAAATCGAGCTGCGCCCGCGTCCGCAGAATCAGGTTCTGATATCCGTCCTGGCGCAACCGCCTGCAAATCGCGGACCCGACCAGGCCGCGATGCCCGGCCACGAAAACTCGCGAGCTCTGATCCATGTTTCCTATCCGCGTTTCTATCCGTGCGAAACGCCGCGCGGCACTACCTTATGTCCGGCGGCCTTCAATGTCTTTTCCTGATGCGCCAGGTCGAGGTCGGATTCCATCATCAGGCCTACCAGTTGCTCGAAGTTCACGCGGGGCTTCCATCCCAGCTTACTTCGGGCCTTGGAGGAATCGCCCAGCAAGTAATCCACCTCCGTCGGACGGAAGTAGCGCGGATCGGTTTCCACATGTTTCTTCCAATCCAGGCCGCAATGGGCGGCGGCATGATCCAGGAATTCGCGCACGGAGCGGGATTCACCGGTGGCGATCACATAATCGTCGGGAGAGGTCTG
The DNA here is from genome assembly GCA_041484155.1 of Bryobacteraceae bacterium. Taxonomy (GTDB): domain Bacteria; phylum Acidobacteriota; class Terriglobia; order Bryobacterales; family Bryobacteraceae; genus Palsa-187. The sequence continues at coordinate 1,516 of JBGPHB010000265.1, read as the reverse complement.
CTGTAGCATCATCCACATGGCCTCCACGTAATCGCCGGCGTAGCCCCAGTCGCGCTTGGCGTCCAGGTTTCCCAGATAGAGTTTCTCCTGGAGTCCCAGCTTGATGCGCGCCAGCGCGCGAGTGATCTTTCTCGTCACGAACGTCTCGCCGCGGCGCGGTGACTCGTGGTTGAACAGAATTCCGTTGGCGACGAACAGCCCGTACGCTTCGCGGTAATTGACGGCGTACCAATGCGCCGCCACTTTGCTCGCCGCATACGGACTGCGCGGATAAAACGGGGTGGTCTCGTTCTGCGGCGGCTGGGCGGCTCCGAACATCTCGGATGAGCCGGCCTGGTACATGCGGACGGGCTTTCCGCTGGCGGCATGATCGCGGATGGCCTGGAGCAGCCGCAGAGTTCCCGTCGCCACCACGTCGGCGGTGTATTCGGCCTGGTCGAAACTGACGCGCACGTGGGACTGCGCCGCCAGGTTGTAAATCTCGTCCGGTTGAGCGCGGTCCAGAATATGGCGAAATCCCGCGCCGTCGGTCACGTCTCCGTAGTGAAGAAACAGCGCCGCTCCCGGTTCGTGCGGATCGGCGTAGATCGGATCCAGCCGCTCGGTGTTAAACGTGGACGCGCGCCGGACGATCCCGTGCACCTCGTAACCCTTGGCCAGCAGAAACTCGGCAAGAAAGGAGCCGTCCTGGCCGGTAATTCCGGAAATCAATGCTCTTTTCATAAGGAATTAGACGAATTTAATTCGCCGCAACGCCAGCAACACCATCCGAAGCAGCAGCCAGCCGTGGCTCCAGCGCTGGATATTCGTTTCGCCGTACACCCGCTCCTGGTAACGGATCGGCAAATCCACTATCTTGAGATTGTACTTGGCGGCGCCGAAGATCAGGTCGAAATCGCCGAACGGATCGATCTCTCCAAAGTAGGCGCGATGGGCCGCGATGGTTTCGTACTGCTGCTTGCTCAGCACCTTGGTTCCGCACAGCGTGTCCTTGATGCTCTGGCTGAGCAGCCAACTGAACGCCAGGCTGAAAAACTTGTTCCCCAGGAAATTGAAGAACCGCATGGCAGCGTCTTCCATCGGATACACCAGCCTGACGCCGTTGATGAAGTCTCCCTTGCCGGATCTCCAAGCCGCGTAGAAACGGGGTAAATCCTCCGGCGGCACCGTCAGGTCCGCGTCCAGAATCATCAGCAGGTCGCCGGTGGCTTCGGCAAAACCCAGCCGGACCGCGTCGCCTTTTCCCGTTCCGGTCTGCCGGAAAAGCTTGACCCCCTTCAGCTTGCGGCGGGCGATTTCACGTTCGATCGCTCCGTAGGTGTCGTCCTTCGAGTGCCCTTCCACGAAGATGAGCTCGGTCCCGCCGCCCATCATTGGCACGCGATCGAAGATCTGGGGAACATGGCCCTCTTCGTTGCGTGCGGGCACGATCACGCTGACCACCGGCTCGGGTCCCGGCGCGGGTTTTGGGCTTGGGCGCGCGACCAGTAAGTTGGTAATGCCGAACCAGCGAAAT
>JBGPHB010000264.1:0-6450 GCA_041484155.1 Bryobacteraceae bacterium | reverse complement strand
AGATCCGGCAGATTCGTTCTCGCGATCGGAATAGCGCCCGCCACCCGCAAGCGCGCCACCAGTACGGCATCCTGGACCGAGGGTGCGGCCGACCGCCGGCCGAACGTTCCAGCCGTGCACACCGTCCCTTCCACTTCGATCGAATCCTTGATCGAAAACGGAACACCCGCCAGCGGACCGAGCGAGGCGCCTTGGGCACGCCGCCGGTCCACACTGGCGGCGGCTTGCCGAGCCGGTTTTTCCAGCACCTCCACCAGCGCATTCAGACTCGGATTTACTTGTTCGATGCGCTTCAGATGCGCGTCCACCAGCTCTGTCGCCGACACTTCGCCGTCGCGAATCAGCCGCGCTTGCGCGGTTCCCGAAAGCGCCAAGAGATCCGTCATGGTTGTTTGATTACCAGATGCTGCCCCGCGGCGATATCCGTCAGCGTTTGGCGCGCTCCGCCCGGCCACTCGACCTCGACACGAGTGGCCTTCTGGTCCTGGCCGAGTCCGAAGGTCAGGGCCAAGTCGCTCGCGGAACAAAAACTCGAGCCACTGTGCACCGCCTGCGACTGCGTCCCTCCGGCGCTGGTCACGCGCACCACGGCGCCGATGCCGTCGCGGTTGCATCGGGTTCCTTCCAGCTTCACGCTTAGCCAATGATTACCGTTCCCGCTGTCATTGCGATAGAGGTGAGCTGCACCGTGATTGGTGACGATCAGCACGTCCAGATCTCCGTCGCGGTCGTAATCGCCATACGCCATTCCGCGCGCCACCATCGGTGTCGGAAACGCTCCGATCTCCTGGAACATTCCTTTGCCTTGATTTCTGAGCAACAGCGGCGTCTGCTGATATTGAACCTTGGGCTGCACGCGCTCAATTTCTTCGTCCAGGTGGCCATTGGCCGCCAGAATATCCGGATACCCATCCAGATCGTAGTCGAAGAAGAACAGCCCGAAGGTCAGTTTCAGCAGGCTCGCGCGCCCCACTGCGGATCTGGGCGCCTCATCCACGAACAAGCCGTTACCCTCGTTGTGATAAAGACCCAGCATCTGATTGGAAAAGTTGCCCACGATCAGATGCGGCCGTCCCGAACGGTCATAGTCCGCCGCATCCGCGCCCATCGCGGCGCGCGCCACGCCGTCCTCGCCGAACGCCACGCCCGCCGCCAGCCCGACCTCTTGGAACCGCCCGTTTTTCAGGTTGTGATACAGCTTGTTGGGCTGCGTATCGTTGGCCACGAACAGATCGATAAACCCGTCGGCATCGTAATCGAAGGCCGCTACCGCGAGAGACTTGCTGCTGGGATCGCCCAAGCCGGCCTGCTCGGTCGCGTCTGCGAACTTGCCGCCGCCCAGATTCCGGTACAACTTGGACTGTGTCCCTTTGTACGACTCCGGTGTGCAGTAGGACTTGGTCGATCCGTCCATCGAGCACCACAGATCGGCTTCCGGAGTCCACTGCACATAGTTCGCGACGAACAGATCCAGCTTGCCGTCCAGGTCATAATCGAGCCACGCCGCACTGGTCCCGAAGTTCGCGTTGTGAATACCCGCCTCCGCCGTGACATCGCGAAAGCGCCCGCCGCCTTCACTGTGGAACAGCCGATCGCCCTCCAGCGCCGTGATGTACACGTCGTCGCGCCCGTCGTTGTCGTAGTCCCCGATCGCCACGCCCATGCCGTGCACCTCAAAGTCCAGCCCGCTGCCTTTGGTGATGTCGATGAACTTTCCGTTGCGATCGTTGCGATACAGCGCGGCCGTGGTGTGGCGGCCGCGATCGGCCCAGTCCTTTCCGTTCACGATCAGGATGTCGAGCCAGCCATCGCCGTCCGCGTCGAAGAACGCGCAGCCCGGCCCCAGCGTCTCCGGCAGCCACTTCTTACCTTCGCGGCCGGAGTTGTGCTGAAACCGGATGTTCGCCTCCGCGGTTACGTCCGTGAACCGGACCGGCAGTTCCGCCGGCAGTTCCTTCGACCGCGGAGGAGCCGTCCCGCAGCCCGCCAGAAACACCAGGCTCAGGAGCGTGATCGTGAATCGGCTGTCTCTCATTGTTGTCCTCGGGACTCAGTTGCCGGGAGCGTGCAGTCAATTGCTGAGAAGCCTCATCCGCCTTGAAGCGCCGGAACAGAGTTTCCTCGCGTTCGGCTTTCTCAGTCTGCCCCAGTCCCCGGAATCCAAGCATCAGGTTATAGTGTGCCTGAACGTCCTCGGGATCTACAGCCAGCACCTGCGCCAGCGCCTGGACGGCTTCCTGAAACCGGCGCTGGAGGAAAAGAATCCGCCCGATCTGATTCAACACCACACGGTCCCGCGGATACTGCTCGCGGACTTGAGCCAGGCTCTTCAGGGCGCCGTCGTAGTCGCCCGCCGCTTTCTGGATCATCGCCCGGAAGAAGTGCGCGCGCGCCAGCTTGGGACTCAGCGCGAGCGCCCTATCGGCAAAGGGACGCGCCGCATCGGTTTCGCCTTCCTGGATCAGCGCCCGTGCAACGTTCAGCCATCCATCCGGGTAGCTGGGTTCGATCTCGGTCACGCGCCGGAACGCGTACTCGGCGGCTTTGAGGTCGCCTTGCAGCAGCAGCCCGATGCCCCAGTCGTTCCACCGCTCGCGATCCTGCTTGCGCGGAACCGGCTCCCAATGCGGCTCTCCCACTGCGACAGTGGCCTTGGCCTCGGCCAGCGTCACGATCGGCAACTCCGGAACCGGCTTGGAATCGAAAGTGTATGTCCGGCTGTCGAACCCGAGATCGGCGCGCCCTGACTGCGCGACGCCGGCGAATGCGTATTTCGTGTAATACTCGCTGAACTTGCGATAGTTCAGCCGGGTTTCCAGTTTCACGGGCCCTTCCACGTCCTTGGGGATCGGTAACCGGAAATGTACGGTGTCGGCCGCACTCGGTGGGATCAGCCGCACGTACAATACGCTGCGTGTCTGCCAGGCGTTACGCTTGTTGATTGGGTTGCCTTCCGCGTCCAGTTGAAGGGAGCGGTAGAAGTGAGCGCCCTTCTCGACGGGTCCGCGCCCGTTGTCTTCCACTCGCCCGCTCCACGCCAGCACGCGCCCTCGCGCGTCCACCGCCTTGAATTCCAGCCACACATCGAACGCGTCCACGGTGCCAGCGGGAAAAAAGTGTCCGATCTTTCGGGTCCGCACGACCACATCCACGTTCACCGTGGCACCCGGCCCGAAGCGCACGCCGGGCGCATCCAACGGCGCCGCGACTCTGCCAACTTCCCGGATTACCGCCGGACCGGTCGGCTCCGCTTCTTCGCCCACCGCGAAGGTGGACGCCAGGGCCGTGCTGTCCGTGGCGCGCCGCAGCATCTCCGTTTTCCCGTTGGCAGGGACCTCGGTGGCCGCGAACAGATCGACCGTAATGAAACCCGATTTGAGGAAGTCTTCGGTGGCCTTTAGCTGAACCTCGTCTTTATTTACGGAAGCAACCGCCGTGTTCGCGGCCGCAAAGCGATGCGAGTGCACCTTGCCTGCGCGGTTCCCGGGATCCTGCGACGCGATCAGCGGCATGTGGCACCGGTTGCAAGTGGCCGGCTCGGCGGGATAGTAAAACGACCGCGCGCCCTGGCCCGATACGCCGCTGGCCTGCCAGTTGTCGTATTCGTTGAATCCACGGAACCAGCGGTAATTGTTCACGGGCTGGTCCAGATGCACCTTATGGCAGGTGGCGCAGAACTCCGGCGAATCCTGGCGCATGAAGGCCTTCAGGAACGTGCGGCGGTGCGGCTCCGGGTTGAGATAGGTAACGAACTCGTTCGCCTTCTTGATCCACGGATTCCGGCTCGACAACAGATTGTGCAGCGGCGGATATCCAATCGTGAAGCCGCCGTTTCCCACCGAGCCATCGACGTGCACGATGGAGTGGCAGGAGACACACCCCAAACCGTTCTGCGCCTCCGGCGTATCGACTTGCTCCTTGATGGGGCGGTCGAACCGGCCGTTGAAGAAAACGGCGTGGTCATGACATCCGGCGCACCACTTGCTGCCTTTCGTCCCGCTCAACTCCTGCATGTGTTCGACGGAGCGCCGGTAGAACTGATTGTTGAACGACGCGAAGTGATGCATGGAACTTTTCCATTGCTGGTAGATATCCTTGTGACACTCCCCGCACAGCGCCGAGTCCATGAAGAAATCCGACGGGATCACGCCGCCCGTATTGGTATTCGCCGCCGAAGGCCAGAACGGCGACGTGGGTCCGGCGCCTTCCCCAGCCATCGAGACCGGCACCGTCTCCGGATTCCGGATGCGATCCGCAGGCCAACCGAAGCGCAACGCGACCGCCGCCAGGGCCGATACCGCCAGTCCCGCGCGCCAGCGGCCGGATGGCAACAGCATCGCCAACCCGACGACGGCCAGCGCGATGTGGGCCCACAGCGCCCAGCGGTTATCGGTAACAGCGCCCTTCACCAACAGGAAACCGCCCAGAAGGGCGGACAGCGCCAGCGGCGTTATCTTCGGGCTACGCCGCCACTGCCAGCAGAGTAGGACGGCGCCAGCGATCCCCAGAGCCACGTGCAGCAGTACATTGGCGACGTAGAATATCGTCGCGGATGGCAGCGCCGCCACATAGGCGGCGTTGAGCAGCAGGACCGCGATCAGCCACTTCATCTTCATTTGGGCTCATCTCACGACTTGGTGAGATGATACCCTTTTCCAGCGTCAGAACGACAGCCTTGCACTGAGCTGGATTTCGCGGCCGGGAGTCGACGCTTCCGTGATACTTCCGAATTGCGGCGTATTCACGAAGCGGTTAGGCGTGCCCAGGTTCGCATGATTCAGGGAGTTGTAGCCCTCCGCGCGCATCTCTAGGTGCAGTTTCTCTCCCACGCTGAATGACCGCACCAGCGCGAGATCCATCGTCTGCATACCCGGCCCGTACACCGTGTTCCGGCCGGCATTGCCGAAAGTAAAAGCCGCCGGCGTAGCAAAAGCCGCGCTGTTAAGCCATTGGCTGGCCGTGCCGGTTCCTGGCCCGAATACAGGCTGACCGGTGTAGTTGGCGCGGATCGGATTCTCGCCGACCACCGTTCCGGCGTTGGCCGTGTCGCCGAACACTGAAATGGTGAACGGAAAGCCGCTCTGCACCTGATACACGGTGGAAAGGCGCCAGTTCCGGGTTAACGCGCGTGTGAGCCTCCCCTTTCCGAGCGGACGCACGTCGTACACCGCGCTCACGACGAAGCGGTGCCGGACGTCGCACGCGGGCCCTTTTTCCGCGTCGAGATTATTGTTGTTTTGCGGAATGGCCGCCTCGAACATTGGCGAACGGAAATCGGGCGCATTGCTGAGACTCTTGGCGTAGGTGTAATTGGCGAGCAGGCTCAGGCCGTTCGAGTATCGCCGGCGGATATTCACGTAACCTGCGTCGTACCAGCTCCGCGCCGTGTCTTCGAGCAGGTTTACCGTGCTCACCGGAAAGGTGGTGCTCGCGACCGTGACATTCGCCGGAATCACCGTGTCCGGCAGGAATGTCGCGCTGGGGTGGGGCCGCCGCGGCTGAATGGCGCCCGGCCCGGGCAGCGCATTATTGATCAAATGCGAGCGCTGCAGGTGAAAGCCGCGTTCGCCCTGATAGCCGACTTCGAGCGTGGTGTCATGCCCGAGGCTCTTTTGCACGGACGCGCTCCACTGCTGGATGTATTGCGCCGCCGCATGAGGGTCGAAAGCGGTGAAGCTCACCACCGTGCTGCCCAGGACCGGCTGCGGGAAGTTAAAACCGTTGATCCCGGGCGTGAAGTTGTCGCTTTGTTGTGTGATCGGGAACACCAGCGGAACGTTGTGCAACTGATTGCACCAGGTGTTGAGATCGACGGGCGTATAGAAGATGCCGTACGCCGCGCGGAATACGACGCCAGCGGTGTCAAAATGATGGGCCAGGCCCAGGCGAGGCGCGAAGCGCAGCTTGTTCGGATACATCAGACCCCGGGGCATACCCGACTGGCCGCCGATGAAGGCCCTGAGCTGGCCGTTGTCCTGAATCAGATTGCTCCACTGCCGGGAGACATCGACGAGTGGCGACATGAACTCGTAGCGCAGACCTGCCTCGATGGTGGTGTGCTGTGTCACGCGCCACGAGTCCTGCGCGAATACGTCGGTGGACCACTGCCGCAAGTCCATCGTGGGGACGCCGTTCTGAACCTGTCTGGACGCGGGCAGCCCCAGCAGGAAACTGGCCAGCGCGCTACCTGTGCCATCGTTGGTCGCGGTCTTCGTAGTGAATCCGGAGGTGAACGAGTAGAAACCGCGGCTTTGCACCAAAGCCCACATCGGCCAGACGTACCAGCGGTAGCTGCCGCCAAACTTCAGGTTGTGACGGCCGCGCCGCCAGCTTAGCGTATCGCGTCCTTCGAAGATCGGGTCCCACATGTGCATCGGTGTCGCACGCCAGAAGTCCCCGAACGGCGAATAGCCCTGCACATTGAAGTACGGAGCGCCCCACGCACCCTGT
>JBGPHB010000263.1:0-6451 GCA_041484155.1 Bryobacteraceae bacterium | reverse complement strand
CCGCCCGTGGGGCAGCCAGTCATGGCGGCGAGCCGGCCTCCAGGCCGGGTTTCTTGTTTGGCAAAATTTGCGGCAAGCCAGCGTTCGCACCGGCTTTTTTTAGGCTGGATCGTGTCAAGAACGCCAGCCCGCCGCCATGACTGGCTGCCCCGCCGGCAACAAAAAACCTCGCCGCTCTAGAGAGCGGCGAGGTTTGTTTTTCCAGCCCCGCGCAGCGAGCGCGGGGGTTAAACATCAGTTAGAACGTAAACCGCGCGACAATGATACCCGCGCGCGGCGTGTTGGCGATGCCCGTGGGCGACATCGTCAGGTTGATGTACCCGAAGCCAGAGCTGTTCAGGTGCGTGACCGGGTTCGTCGCCGTAGGGGTCGCGAATCCGGCGTTCGACGGGTTGTTGTAATACGTGCGGTTGAAGATGTTGCTGAAGTCCGCCCGAATATTCAAGCTGTACCGCTCCTTAAAGCGGAAGTTCCGGCCGAAATTAATGCTCTCGCCCGGATGGCGCTGATAGCGGAAATCGTTGTAGAACTCCGCCGAATTGCTAAATTGGCCGTTTACCGGATTCGCCCACGCATTCTTATTCAGCACAAACGTCGTGGCCGGATCGTAGCAGTGGCAGTTGAGGTCGGGCACATTATACAGAGGCTGTCCCGCCACGCGGTTGGCCAAAGTCTGCTGGAACAACTGGGTATTGAGCGTATTGGTCGTCACCGGAGTCGCGATCGGCAGTCCACTGGAATACGTCAGGATCGCGCCCATCTGCCATTCGCGAACGATCCAGGACAGCACCTTATTGCCTCCCACCTTCGGCACCTGATAGCTTCCGCTGACCACTAAGACACGCGGCTGGTCGAAGCTGGAAAGGCTCTTGGCGTTGTCCTTGTTGGCGAGGATATTGTTCAAAGTGAGATTGCTATCCACGCCCTCTTGCAGCGACTTCTGCCAGGTAAACACGGTGGTGAACTGCAGACCGTGGGAAAGGCGCTTGGTCCCCTTCACTTGGAGCGAGTCATACCAGGTTTTACCCAGCGGGGCGCCTTGATCGTTGATCGTGCCGAACTGCGGGAATGGCCGAAGCGACTGGGCCACGCTGGCATTCAGCGGGAACCCCGCATACGGGGCTTTGAACCCTTTGTTAATCGCGGCCGCCGTGCTGAGAGCAGAGGTCAACAGGGTCAAGTCGGTGGGGTTGTTGATATCGATTCCCTTGCTGAGGAGAAACTGGGGCGTCAACGCGTTGATGTTGGCGAGCCCGTTTGCCCCTAATCCCGACCACCATACGCCACGGTTCGCTACATACGAGGCCTCCACCACTATGTCGCGGCCGAGTTCGCGTTGGATTCCCACGTTCCACTGGTTCTGCCTCGCCGGCCGTCCAGCGTTTTGGTCGATAATGTTGATCCCCAGAACCGGGTTATAGATCTGGCCGGGAACTACCGGGAAAATTCCGGCGTTGAAGACCGGCCAGGTGGGAATATACTTGGCCGGAATACCACTCTGCAATTGCATGGTGGGTGCGCCCAAGCCGGTCGAAAATACTTGATTGTTCGCGGCGGTCGCGGCGGGCAAGTAGTTGGTCTGGTTGTAAACCAGGCCCCAGCCAGCGCGAAACACGGTCTTGGGCGTAATCTGATAGGCGCCACCCACCCGCGGTCCGAAAGCCCAGGGATAGTTCTTCGCAAAATCGCAGTTACAGCGCCCTGGTGCACTGCCCTCGAAGATCGTGCCGCCGGGCGCGCCTCCCGCGTTCGGATTGGGCGTAGTAAGGGAAAGGTTGATACCACGGCCGTACTGCTCCCTCGCATAAGTCCCATAGTCATAGCGCACGCCGTAATCGAAAGTCAGCTTACGGCTCACCTTCCAGGAATCCTGGGCGAAGAAGGCGATCTGCTTCTTGCCGACGCGTACTTCCGACGGCGCTGCAATTTGGAAATTGTCGACCAAGCCTAGCAGGAAGCTGGCGTAGCCAAATCCGATGCTGCCGCCGGGCGGCGGCGACGCGACCAGGTAAGGCAGCCCCGTTTCGTTGAAGGAAAATTGATAATTCCCGTTGGTATTGTTATACGGTATGATCGGATACCCTTCCAGCCGCATCTCCCCGCCAAACTTGTAAGTATGGCTGCCCTTGACCCAAGCCAGACTGATGTTCCCTGCCGGCTTTTCAAGATAGCTGTGGCTCTGTATGGAACCCGAAGCGCCCAGATTCTTCAGCCCGCCCGCCGCGGCGTTGGAGCACTGGGTCGTGCCCAGAGGAGCGAGTGGGCAAAAGCCGCCGAAGTTGGGGAAGTTACGCTTGACGGTGGCACCCGCCAGGCCCAGCGCCGATGAGGCGTCATAGTCCAAGACCGGGGCATCATCGAAGAAGTTATTCTGCTGGTAGCCAACGCCGATGTGCAGTAGTAGCGTCGGCGACAGCGTGTGATCATAGTTCAGGCGCTCGACGTGCGAGTGGATGAACGTGCCCCGGGCTTCCGTGATCGGCACCGGCAAACCATCCGAGTTCCCGTAGATGGGTGAGAATTGCGAGTCGGTGTGCGTGAAGGACCAGTAGAACGAGAGTTTCCCCCGCGAGCCGATGTTCTGATCGAATTTGACCGCTGGAATCGTGGTGTGCCGGATGCTCGGATATACCGGTAGGAAATTGTTGTTGAACCCAGTCAGGTTCGGCGTTGGAACCAGCTTTTGAACGTTCACTGCAACCTTGTCAAACCGGGCCGGGTCAATCGTATTGTTGAGAAACGGATTGGCCAGCAGGGATCCGTCTGTACCGACGAATTGCGTCGCGGGATCGTAGATCTCGTTTTGATACACCGGGCGGCCGAGTTTGTCGGTGGTGAGAAGATTGCCGCCGGCCTTGACGGCGTTGATGGCCCCGCTGAAGTCCCCGTTCCGATAGGCCAGAGTGGGAACCGTTTGCGCGCTGTTGTTGATGAACTGGGTCTCACGGAACTGCTCAAAGTTGAAGAAGAAGAAAGTCCGGTCATGGCCGTTGTAAATCTTGGGAATCGAGACTGGCCCTCCTATGGTCCAACCATAGTCATGCCGTCGCGCCACCGGCCGCACCAGTTCTCCGGCCTGGGTATTGGTGAACGGGGGGCCCGTGAACGGCTGAGCGGCGTTGAGGACTTCGTTGACGAAGTAGTCGTATCCGCTTCCGTGATACTGGTTGCCGCCGGAGCGCATGCTGACGTTGTAGAATCCGCCACCCACCGTGCCAAATTCCGGGGCATAGCTGCTGGTTTGAATCGAGACTTCCTGGATCGCGTCCACGCTGGGCTGCAATTGCGCCGGGGCGAAGCTGATCATCTGGTTGGAGGAGTCCATGCCCTCCACGTGATACGCCTGCGAGTTGCTGGGCGCGCCGTTCACCTTCACTTGCGAATTGGGCACATAATAAGTGCCCGGAACTAATCCCGTAACGTTGTTGGGATTCCGGATGCCGGAGCTTCCCGATTGGTTAGGCCCGGTCCCCAGCATGGGGAGCTCATTCAGAGTGATGACCGTGACGTTATGGCTCACGTCGGAGCTTTCCGTCTTGAGCAGGCTCGCTTCACCCGAAACGGTGACCGACTCGGAGGTCTGGCCCACTTCCAGGGTGATGTCGACGCCCAAGGTCTGCGCTACCTCGACCCGCAGCCCCTGCCGGACAAACTTCTTGAATCCGGGCACAGTGACTGTCACTTCGTAGGTGCCGACCGGCAACTGGCTGAGTGTGTAAATGCCCGTTGCCGTGGTCGTAACGGGAAAGTGGCTCCCGGTCTCCAGGTTCCTGCCTTCGACTTGGGCATTGGCGACCACGGCGCCTGCCGGGTCTGCAATCGTACCGGTGATGGTACCACGGTCGCCTTGCGCAAACGCTGCCAAGGCAAACACGAACAAACACACAACAACCATCAGTGAGCGCATGAGATAACCCCTCTCCCCTTGAAACATTTAGATTGAAAGTCCTTCTCAACCCAGCCAGCCTCGTTCCTCTAAGGTGTTGCACCTAAACGGAAGCAAGAACTGCGGACGCACCTCTCAAAACGAGAACTTCTGGCAGAATAACTTGATTCCGCGCGCGTGTCAAGCCCATGGTGTAAAAACGGTGTAAATTCCCGCGTCACCCCGGTATTTGGCTGAATTTTCAAACCTTGGGGGATTTGGTACTACGGATTGGTCGCACCAGTATTGTGAGGATGAAGCCTGCTCCAAGCAATGCCGCCAGCACTTGGAGCGGTTGGTCGTAAATGTGGATCTTGCTCGCTCCGGGGCCGAGACTCGCTTTGGCTCGGCTGGAGAGCTCCGTGATAATCACCGGACCGGCGATGGCGGCCGCGCTCCACGCGGTGAGAAGGACTCCGTGAATGGCGCCGACGTTCTCGGCTCCGAACATGTCCGCCAGAAACGCGGGAATAGTGGAGAAACCGCCGCCGTACATGGTGAAGACCACAAACAGAGCGGCTTCGAAGATGAGCCACTCGCGCTTACTGGCTAAGCCGGGGATTAGGAGAAAGAGAATGACCTGTGTGATAAAAAAAACAACGTACGTGCTGCGGCGACCTATGTAGTCTGAGCAGGACGCCCAGAAAAATCGGCCGCCGGCGTTGAAGAGACTGATCAGCGAAACCACCGCCGCGGCCTGAATCGGAGTCTTCTGGAACATGTCCTGCATCATGGGAGAGGCTTGCGCGAGGATCCCGATCCCGGCGGTCACGTTAATGAACAAGACGCCCCACAGCAGGTAGAACTGCACGGTCTTGATGGCTTCGTTCCGCGTCAGGTTGAGGTCGGTGATCATCTTGTTCGTATTCACCGGCTGGGTCCAGCCTTCCGGTTTCCAGCCATCGGGCGGCCGGCGGATGATCCGCGCGCCGATCACCATGATGAAGAAGTAAGTGACGCCCAGGGCGATGACGGTCCTGGCGACGCCCAGCAAATCCATGAAATAGACGTTTAGGTATCCGGCCAGGAACGCTCCCCCCCCGAATCCCATGATGGCCATTCCAGTCGCCATTCCGCGGCGGTCCGGAAACCATTTCACCAGGGTGCTGACGGGAGCGATGTAGCCCAGTCCGCATCCCATGCCACCGATGACCCCCATGCCCAGGAACACCAGGAAAGACTGCTTCACCGCCAGACCGATTCCGCCCACCACGAGCCCGGTTCCAAACAGCAAGGCAGCCGCCGTGGCGGCCACCCGGGGACCCCGGCGCTCCACCCAAGGACCGCCGAACGCCGCGCTGAGGCCCAACATCACCAGCGCCGTACTGAAAGTCGTGTAGGGAGGGCTGAACCACCAGGGATCGTTGGGGAGCAGCGCTCGGATGGGCCGGTTGAAGGTGCTCCAGGCATAAACCGAGCCGATGCAAATGTGCACGGCGACTGCGGCAACCGGAATCAGCCAGCGGCTGAAGGGAGCGACCTGCTGAGCAGAAGTCATTCTCGTTTGCTGCATAGCCATGCACTTGACACTACCAGCACAGAGTGCGCTCAAGCAAAAACCCCGCACCGGCCTCAGCGGGCCGATGCGGGGTCTTCTACAGACTCTTGCTTCGCGTGAAGGGGCCGGTCCACAGGAGCAGCGGCCTCGTCACTGAACGAAACCTGAACGTTCGGAACGGTCGACTTTAAGAGTCGGCCACCTCACGCGGGGTTTGAGTGCAGTTTCTACTACCAGGTATCATTCGACTGGACCACCTCCTTTTTCAGTGATGACCCCATCATAAGACGCAACCCGCGACGTGTCAAACGTTTTTTCGCGTTTGCGTTCTACGCTACGGCGCGAGTGTGAAATTCACGTCGATTTGAGTAATTACCTCGACCGGCTGGCCGTTCAGGAGTGTGGGCCGATACACCCATTGCTTCACCGCATCGGTTGCCGACGGCGCAAGCAGGGGATCGCCGGAGACCAACTCCAGATTCTGAATCGTGCCGTCCTTGCCGATGATGGCCGTGAGGCGCACGGTCCCTTGAATACGCGCCTGCTTGGCTAGCTGGGGATACACCGGCGTTACCTTGGTGATCAAGTTGACCGCTTGCACATTGCCGCCGACACGGATGCGCGGGACGCCGGGTAGCGCCGGAGCTGGAGGTGGGGGCTGCGGCCCGGCCAGTCTGATGTGCAGCGTCATCTGGATCTGCCCGTCCGGAGAGGCGTTCCGATACCGCGTCATGAACACATCAAGATGGTCGTCCACTTCCTTGATCACACCGGGGAGACGCGCTTCGACATCTTGGGAGACTTGATCTCCCTGGCGTACCGGCAGGCGATCGCGCACTTTCTGTTCCAGCTCCGGGGGCAGGCCGGCGAACTCGATGCTCCTCAAGATCGCAATGGACTCGGAAGCCGCACGCGGGGCCTGCGTCGGCCGGGGCGGGACCGCGGCCGCCCGCGTGGACGCCTCGCCGAACCGGATGGAGATCTGCACGACGGGCGGAAGCGCGGCCTCGGTCGAATAGTGCCACTGG
>JBGPHB010000262.1:0-6452 GCA_041484155.1 Bryobacteraceae bacterium | reverse complement strand
GCGATTGTTATACGACTGCATGATGGGAGACGCCACGCTCTTCCAACGATCCGACATGGTCGAAACGGCCTGGCAAATCGTGGGCCCGATCCTCGATGTCTGGGGCGCCCTCCCGGCCCGCAATTTCCCCAACTACTCCGCCGGCACGTGGGGGCCCAAGGAAGCGGACGATCTGTTGCGCCGCGATAACCGCTATTGGAGCACCTCCAATGATTCTGGCCGGTGACGTCGGCGGGACCAATACCAGGCTTGCCTTTTTCGACGGCGGCGCAACGAAACTTACACCGGTCGCGATGGAGGTATTTCCGAGCCGGGCGCACAACGGCCTGGAGGAGATCGTGCGCCAGTTTCTGGCCCAGCACAACCTGCTCGTGGAAGCGGCGAGTTTCGGGATCGCCGGTCCGGTCCAACACGGCCGGAGTCAAACGCCCAACTTGCCGTGGATCGTAGACGCGGCCGCCTTGGCAAAAGTATTGGGGCTGCCGGCGGTTGATTTGATCAACGATCTGGAAGCCAACGCCCACGGGATCCTGGCGCTGGACCCTGAGGATTTTTCGATGCTTCACGCCGGCGCCGCGGACGCCTCCGGCAACTGCGCCTTGATCTCGGCCGGGACGGGGCTGGGAGAAGCCGGGTTGCTGGCCGTCGGCAGTGGATATCGGCCCTTCGCCTCCGAGGGCGGTCATGCCGACTTTGCGCCTCAGAACGAAACCGAAGTCGGCTTGCTGCATTACCTGGTGCCGCGCTTCGGGCATGTCAGCTATGAACGGGTTCTCTCCGGACCGGGTCTCTACAACATCTACCAGTTCCTCCGAGACACAGGCCGCGCTAAGGAGCCAACGTGGCTCGAGGAAGCGCTTCGTCAGGGCGATCCGCCCGCGACCATCGCGCAAAGCGCGTTGAAGGGCAGTTGCGAGCTTTGTGTGATGGCGTTGGACCAGTTTGTGTCGATCTACGGAGCGGAGGCGGGCAACCTCGCGCTGAAAGTCAAGGCGACAGGCGGTGTTTTCATCGGCGGTGGAATCGCCCCTAAAATACTGGCTAAACTCAGAGAGCCCGGTTTCCTGAAGGCTTTTACCGCCAAGGGGCGTGTCTCCGGATTGCTCGAGGCGATTCCGGTGCGCGTGATCCTGAATGACAAGGCCGCTTTGTTGGGCGCCGGTCGGGTCGCGGCTCTGTCACTATCGAAGACGTAGGGGGAGCGATGTCATCCACCGGGACTACACTGACTCGGCACATCCTGGAACAGGAGCAGCAGTACCCGGAGTTCGCCGGTCAACTCTCCATTCTGCTAAATCAGGTTGCCTTTGCAGGCAAGATCCTGGCGCGCGAGATCAGTCGCGCCGCACTGGTCGGCAAGCTCGGCCTGGTCGGCGAAAAGAACGCCACCGGGGATTCACAAAAGAAACTGGACATCTTCAGCAACGAAACTCTCATCGAGGCCATTGCCGAGACGCGCCTGGTTTCCGCCATCGTGAGCGAGGAACTCGCCGACGTGCGCTACGTCTCCGGCGGTGAGAACGCCGATTACATCATGTGCGCGGACCCGTTGGATGGTTCCTCGAATACCGATATCAATGGCTCTCTGGGAACCATCTTTGGGATTCTGCCGCGCAGGAAGGACATCCCAGCTTCATCGGTTGAGCAGTTTTACCGGAAGGGCGCGGAGCAAGTGGTGGCAGGCTACATCATGTACAGCACGAGCACCGTGCTGGTCTACACCATCGGCCACGGTGTTCACGGATTCACTCTCGACCGGGACCTGGGCGAATTCCTTCTGTCGCACGAGAATATTCGTTGTCCGGCTCAGGGGAAAATCTATAGCGCTAACGTCGGCCACTACGCGGAGTGGCCCCCCCACGTGAAAAGCTTCGTGGATTACCTGTCACAGCCAAACCCCGCGGACCGACCCCCGTATTCGTTGCGCTACACCGGAGCTTTGGTGGCCGATTTTCATCGCTGCCTGCTGGAAGGCGGATTGTATTTCTATCCGCCCGATCCCGGACACAAGGACGGGAAGCTGCGGTTGCTCTATGAATGCTCTCCTCTCGGGTTTATTGCGGAACATGCAGGCGGCGGCGCAACGTCCGGCGAGGGACGCATCCTCGACATCCAGGCCGGGTCCATTCACCAGCGCGTTCCCCTGGCGATCGGGAGCGTCCGGGATGCGGCCTTGTATGAGAAGTTCGTGCGCGAAGGAAGACCATGATGAAAGTCAGGTTCTGGGGAGTTCGCGGCTCGGTGCCGACACCTCATCCCCGGAACATGAAGTTCGGCGGAAACACCTCCTGCGTCGAGGTGCAAACCGCGGGCGGCGAAGTCGTGATGTTCGACGCGGGAAGTGGAATTCGCCTGCTCGGAGCACAGTTGGCCAAGAAACAGCATGGCGGACCTCTCGTGGTTCATCTTTTTCTAACTCACTTTCATTGGGACCACATTCAGGGCCTCCCGTTCTTCGCGCCTCTTTACAGCCCAGCCACCACTCTCATGATCTATTCTTCGAGCTACTCCGCGCCCTTGCGACAGGCGCTCTCGGGGACGATGGCGACGCCCTATTACCCGGTTCCGTTTGAGTCGTTGCGCTCCCGGATCCACTTGGTGGAGCTCGATTCGGGTGTCGTGAAAGTAGGATCGCTCCAGGTGCGCCCATTTCAGGTGGATCATCCGCAGGGAGCTTGCGGCTATCGCGCGGAAGGCTCCGGGGGGGTGCTGCTCTATGCGCCCGACCGGGAGCACGGGAGCGAAAAGTTGGACCGGCTGGTGCGCGAACAGGCCCTAGGGGCCGATGTCCTGATTCACGACTCCCAATACACGCCGGAGGAGTACGAGACGCGGCGAGGCTGGGGTCACTGCACGTGGGTGGAAGCCGTGAGAGTCGCCCAGGATGCCAAGGTCAAGAAACTGATCCTCTTTCATCACGATCCGGCACACTCGGACCATGTGATCGCCGGCCTCGTGGAGAAAGCTCGATTGCAATGTCCAAGCACGTGGGCGGCGAAGGAAGGTTGGACCGTCGAGATCTAGAGTGCTCGGGTAACACAGGTTCACGCAAAGACGCAAAGTTCGCAAAGAAGAACGGCCGTTGTTTTCTTTGCGAACTTTGCGTCTTTGCGTGAAATTGCAGCTTCCAGATCCCCGACGCCATCGTGGCGTGGAACGCTTCATCCCAACGGCCGCTGGGAGAACTCAATCCCACACTCCGTCAGGAATTTCTTGGGGCTCTCACCACCCACCATCACGAAGACAAAATCGTTGTCGATCTCTTCGGTGGCTGCGGCGGTCTTAACCAGCAGAGAGCGCTCGCGGATCTCTTGTACGCGTGCGTTGAAAAACACTTTCAGGCGGCCCTGGTCTATGGATTTCTGAACCCTGGTCTGGTTGCGCGGCTTGGCGCGGACGAAGTCCTCGCCACGATGGATCAGCCATACGCGGTTTTCCAACTCGGCACGAGCCAGGCCGTTGGCCGCCTCGATGCCGCTGTCGCCTCCACCCACCACGCAGATCGCCTGGCCGCGATACGCCTCGGCATCGAGCAGGTTGTAAGCAACCTTGGCGGAGTCTTCTCCAGGCACCCCCAGCTTGCGCGGGCTGCCGCGCCGGCCGATCGCGAGGACCACTCGCGCTCCCCGATATTCGCCCTTCGCCGATTCGACCAGGAAGTGGCCGGGGTGCTGCACCACGCGCAGAACTTTTTCCTCTTCGTTGATCGTGAGTCCCGTAGACGCGATAATTTGCTCCCAACGCTCCAGTAGAGATTCCTTGGAGGAATCCTCCATCCACAGCGGTCCGTACACCGGGATCATCACCGGCTCGGCCATGACGAACTTCTGACGGGGATAGTTGCGAATCGTGTTCGCCGTGGTCCCCTGTTCGAGGACCAGGACTTTCAGGCCCTCGTGGAGAGCGGCCAGCGCCGCGCTCGTGCCGGCCGGCCCCGCCCCCACCACGATGACGTCGAAATGCTCCCCGGGTTGCGGCCGTTGGCTTAGGATCGATTCCACGACCTTCTTGCCCTGGTTGATGGCGACCTTGATCAGCGCCTTGCCGGTGACTTCCCCGGCCAGGTAAAGCGCGGGAACGTTGGTTTGCAAGGTGGCGTCGTAGACCGGCAGCTCCACGGTCTGCATGGCGCCACCCGCGACCAACTGGATGGCTTCGGTCGGGCATTCGGCGACGCAGGCGGCGTACCCGGTGCAATCGTCCAGGCGCGCCGCGATGGCCTTTTCATTGACGATCTCCAGCACGTTGAACGGGCACACGTGCACGCACGTTCCGCAGCCCACGCACAGATCGAGGTCGATCCGTGGACGTAGGTTGCCGCCCGGCGTCTGATTATCGGTTGGCTTAGGCGCGGCCACGGGCGGCGGGGCCGGCGCGGAAGCAATATTGCGCCTGGCAGGCGCCGCCGGGCGAGGACCACTGAGGCTGGCCGCAATCCGCGTCCGGAACGAGCCGTGCTCGAGGCGAAAACGCCCCGCCACGACGGCGAAGTACAGCAGAGGCACTCCGGCAAGGGCGGCGAGGAACATCAGACCACCGCTGCGGTTGCTTTCGGCGAGATTCGCGGTGGGCGCCGGGGAATCGGGGAAACGCAAAGTGGCGAGAACTTTTTCAGGCGTTTTCGTCGGGTGCTCGAAATGACAGCTATAACATCGCAGCCGGAGCGTCGCTTCCGGTCCGAAGCCGTGGCACCCCAGGCAGCGCATTCGCATGGCCTGGCGCGGCACCGCGGTGGTCGGGTCCCCGGAAGTGTGGCAGTTCCCACACTCGCCCTTCAGGTTGACGTGCTTGGCATGCATAGGGTCGTCAGGTCCTGTGAAAGGCGCTTCCAATGCGACGGCCAGCGGGATCTTGACTCCTGTATCCGGAGGGCTCTGTTTGGCCAGGAGTAGCCGTTGCTTCTCGTGGACGTTCGAGTGGCAGCCCGATGCCTGGCATCCGCCGCCCACGTCCCGCGCGACATCGAACTGCGATCCGCGGTGTTCGGAATGGCAACCTGCGCAGGCGATTCCCAGCTTGTCATGGACGGCGCCCGCGTGGACGCCGGCATGGCAGCTCTGGCAATCCGAGCTTCGCACGCGCCGGAAACCGGAGTGACACGTCGCACATTCGGTGGAAGCGTGGTTTCCCTGTAGCCTCTCCCGGAACGCGGCGTCGGTCACCGAATGGAACTTCGCCGTGGGACCGGGGCTGTAAAAGGAATGCCGCCGCGCTATCCAAACATACGCGGCGGAAGCCAGCACGGCCAGCAGCGCTATCACAATCAGACGCGACCGGAACCGGTTGGGCAGGATGTCAGAAGTGGGAACCCAGATCGGCGCCTTCGCCTGCATCCAGACCGGCAGCGCGGCGATGGCCGAGGACGGCTTCGCCTCTCCGGCGCCGCCATGTTGGGGAGTGACCACATCGCGGTAATGACTGGGCAGATTCTCGGTTGCCTGCGATTCCTCGACCAACTCGCTAATCCCCAGGATGCAGATCTCGTCCGTGAGTCCGATCGTAATTTCGAACGGCCGCATGCTGACGACGTCCGCGTGGCGAAGCTGCTGGCTGACGATGCGCTGGCCGTTGACGTGGACGCCAGCGTCGCTGGATCGGTCGGTGATCCAGACGCCCTCCGGCCGGCGCTCGATCTCGGCGTGCACCGGCGAGATGGCCGGATCGTTTAACTGAACGTGGCAGGTGCTCTTCCGGCCCAGCAGGATCGCGGTCCGTTCGATGACTTGCGCGCCCCCTTCCCCACCCTTGTGTTCGGCTACGAAGCGAAATCCGAGGCTCGCATCCTCGGCGACTTCCCGCACCTCGATCACGTGGGGGCCGGCGACAATCTGATAGCCCGCGTGGAGCGTCACGGCAATTGTCCGAACGCCGTTGACGAAGGTCCCGTTGCGTGACTTGTTGTCGCTGAGAACGTAGTCGGCGCCGCGCCGCAGGATCTCAAAATGGGTGAGGCTCACGGTCTCACCCGGGAGCACGAAATCGCAGGTGGGCTGCCGGCCGAACCAAGCTTTGTCGAAGGTCAGCCGGATGGACTCACCGCGGCGATCGCCTTCCAGAAAGATCAGTTCGAGCATACCAGTGACCTTGCGTCAATAATACAGCACGGAGAAAATATGGATCGCCGCGAGTCCGAACATCGCGGCCGTATTCACGATGTGGAAGGTAAGCCAGCCGCGCAGCACGCGTTGCAGAAACAATTCCGCGTTGGTCTTGTTCACGCGCAGGGCATACTCGACGGCGCGCCGGAACGCGCGGTGTTCGTACTCCCTCAAGCGTCCCAGAAACTGGTCGTGTTCCTTCTGGAAAGCCGGAAGCTCCTGGTCCAGCGTGGACCGCTTCCGGTAAAACCTGAACATGCGCGCCCAGGAAGCCGTCTCCTGCATCAACTGGCGCTCGACCAAGGTGCGGAATTCATCGGAGGCGCCCCCGGCCAGCTCGAGCATGCCTCGAAG